>CBJNAR010000031.1:0-11445 GCA_966434075.1 uncultured bacterium | reverse complement strand
CCCTGACCGGCCAGGGTTACCCGGCGGGCATTGGGATTGGCGAGGATGGCGGCCATGGCCTGGCTGCGCGCCTGCTGGGCAACTACTGTGCGCTCGGCGTCCGTGGCGCGCTGCTGGGCCCCTGCGCCCCATAGCAGCGCCGCGATGAGCAGCACGGCCATCAGCCCGGCGGGGGCCCAGCCCGCGAACGGGTTGAGCGCCTGCCACCAGGGGCGGCGCGGCGCGGCCACCGAGCGCGGCTCGGCCACGACAGGGGCGGCAGGTGCAGGCGCGGGCCGGGCCGGCGCCGGCTCGGGCGCTTCGTTCAGCAGGTTGAGGAAGCGCTCGCGGTGCCCCGCCGGCTCCAGCGGCACGTCGAGGCTGAAGGCCAGCGCGGGCACGACCGACTCGAACTCGGCCAGTTCCGCCCGGCACGCCGCGCAGGTGGGCAGATGGGCCTCCAGCGCCGCGGCTTCGTCCGGGTCGAGGGCGCCCAGGGCATACGCCGCGAGCTGCTCCCGGAAGAGATCCTCGCCGCCGTTCATGCTCGGGTTCATTGGAAACCCATGTCCTTTCCCCATCCACGGGTTTCCAGCGCTGCGCGCAATTTGATCATCCCCGTGCGGATACGTGTTTTCACCGTGCCCAACGGCTCCTGCAAATACTGAGCGATCTCTGATTGGCTCATGCCGCCGAAATAGGCGAGTTCCAGCACCGCGCGTTGCTGGCTGGTCAACTCGGTCAGGGCGGCGCGCACCACGGCCTGCGCCTCGGCCTGGTGCGCCAGATCTTCCACACTCGACTGCCCCGCGTCGCGGTCGGCGGGTTCCGGGGTCAGCCCCGGCTCCTCTTCGCTGAGCGGATTGCCCAGCGGGCGCGTGCGCCCCTGCCGGCGCAGGTAGTTACTGGCGTTGTTATGCACCGTCGCCAGAAACCAGTAGATAAAGACGCCGCGCCGGGGATCGTACAGGTCCGGCTTTTGCCAGAGCTTGAGGAACTGGTCGTGGACGCAGTCTTCGGCGGCCCCGGCTTCGCCCAGCATGCGGAAGGCGACCGCATAGGCGCGCCGGAAATGGCGATCATAAAGCTGCTGCAACGCGCCGGCATTCCGGCTGCGCACAGCTTCCATCAATTCGGCATCGCTGGGGAGGGTGGCCGGGTCTCGACTATCCAATAGGGCCTTCTCCGAATCTCGTGCTGGCACATCCACCCGACCACCGGCGGGGGCCCGGCGTGCATCGTGATAGCGGAAGCCGGCTGGGCTTCCTGGCGGCGGGTAGGTGCATAGCATGAAATGTGCCCATCCTTCCAGTCAACGTCAGGCCGCGGTGCGCGGTTTGCGGGCGAAGCGGCTCAGTTGCAGCCCTAGTTCATAGAGCAGGAACAGCGGCACGGCGACGAGCGCCTGGTTGATTGGATCGGGGGTGGGGGTGATAATGGCCGCGACGACAAACGCCAGCAACAAGGCATACTTGCGGAAGCGGGCCAGCCGGCTATAACTGGCGATGCCCAGTTTCGCCAGCATAAATATAAACACCGGCAACTCGAAGGCCGCGCCGACGGCCAGGATGAAGTTGCTCACAAAGCCGATGAACTTGGTCAGGGAGATCTGCTTCAAGATGCGCGGGTCGCCGAATCCCAGCAGGAAGCTCAGCGCCGACGGCAGAATGACGAAGTAGCAGAACAGCGCGCCGGTCACGAAGCAGACGACCACGAAGGGCAGGCTCAGGTAGAGCGCCCGCCGTTCGCCGCGCGTCAGGCCCGGCGCCAGGAAGCGCAACAACTGGTAGACCAGCACGGGCATCGCCAGACCCAGCCCGGCGGTAAAGGCGACCTTGAAATAGGTGGCAAAGGTCTCGGTCGGGTCGAGCGCCTGGATTGTGTGGTTGCCGGCCAGGTCGAGCAACCAGCTCATAATGCTGTTGATGAACACGAAGGCCAGCGTGGTCGTCACCACCACCGCCAGGGTGGCGCGGATCAGCCGGTCGCGCAGTTCCTCCAGATGCGCGACCAGCGACATGGTCGCGCCGGGGCCGTAGCTCTTGCCGGGCGGGGTCGCCCTGCGCTTCCAGGTAAGAACACTCATTACATGACTCCTCTCGCCGCCCGGCCTGCATGGGCCGGGCCGGGGAACGGGCGCCCGCGGGTGAGGTTGGCCGCCGCGGGCGGCACCGCACTAGGCCACGGTATCTTTCTTGGCCGGTTCCTCGGTCGCGCTGCGGAACTCGCGGATGCTCTTACCCATGGCCGCTCCGACCTCCGGCAGCTTGCCCGCGCCGAAAATGATGATCACAATGCCCATGATGAGCAATAGCTCGGGGGCGCCTAATCCAAACATGGTCTGTCTCCTCTCAATTGTAGGTTGTCACTCTGAGCGGAGCGAAGAGTCTTGTCTCGACAAGACGAGATGCTTCACTGCGTTCAGCATGACAGATCTTTCTTGTTTAAGTTGTCACTCTGAGCGGAGCGAAGAGTCTTGTCTCGACAAGACGAGATGCTTCACTGCGTTCAGCATGACGGATCGGCCTTGAAACCCCGCTCAGGAGGCGCGTTGTTCGTCGGTAGCGACCGCCTCCGAGGCGGTTGTCGTGTGTTGTTCCACGGTCCGGTTGCTGTAGGCCAGCAGGCCGCTCACGCGCTCGTCCTGCCGCTCGGCGGGGTGGGGCACCTTTACCGGCGTCGTGCTGGACGGCGGGGCCGGCTCAAAGGTCATCACGCTGCGCAGCGAATCGGTCTGCGCCTTGAACTCGCCGATGGTGCGGCCCAGGTTGCGGCCCAGTTCGGGCAGCTTCTGCGGTCCCACGATAATCAGCGCCAGGACCAGGATGATCAGCATCTCGCCGGGGCCCATGCCAAAGATTTCCATCGTTAACCCTCCCTGCGATGGGGTACTCCCGGTGCCGGGGCAGAGCCGGGCCCACTGGCCCGTTCCCGCCCCGGCAGGCCGGGATGCGCGCCGGTTAGCGGCCCATCATGTCGTGGAAGAGCTGCTCGGCGCCCAGCAGGCCCAACTGCACCTCGAACTCGGTCCCCTTATGCTCGGGGTGCCATTCGAGGCGGGCGCGCTGGAAGTACTGCTGCACATATTCCTGCCCGTTAGTCGGGCTCGGCCCCTTGTACGGCTCGGTGATGGGGAAGCCGAGTTGGACCAGGCCGCCGTGGCGGTTCCAGTAGTCGAGGAAAGGCCCAGCCGCGGTGTGCTGCGTCTCCGCAAAGTAGACCAGGCCGGCGCTGTTCGCCACCTGGGCGACGGGCTGCGTTGCCACGGTCAGGTTCGGCGCCGGGTCCATGTTGGTGTAGTACTTGCCGGCGGGCGGCGCGCTGTTGGGCTTGAGCAGCGGCGTCACGGCGGCCAGCACCTGGTCTACCGTCAGCGGCGAGCCGAACGCGGGCGACGGCGCCGGGTCGTTCATCACGGCGCGCAGGGTCGAGGCGTGCTGGGCTTCCACGTTGTGAATGCTCGCGGCGGCGCCCAGCAGGTTCTTGTCCTGCAGCATGGGAGCCGCGCCCAGATAGGCGCCCGCGCCCACTTCCTCCACCTGGGCGAAGAACTTGACGACTTCGTCCTGGCTGCCGAACTTGGGGAAATAGTAGGTGGCCTGCTCGGCCACGGGCTGCGCGCCCATCTTGTTGATCACGCCGGTCAGCGCGACGACGTGGGCGTGCTCGTGGTCGCCAAACATCTTGAAGTACTCGGCCACCTTGCCGCTCAGCAGCCCGCTGCTGTTCACGGCGCGATAGGCGGCGTCTTCGACATGCTCCAGGGTCAGCGCGAACTGGAGAATATCCAGGTCGGTCTTCAACTCCGCGGCGGCGGCCAGGCGCACCCCGGCCCGCTGGCCGGGGGTCAGCCCGGCCATGCCCAGAAGGGCGGCGGCGCCGGCCAGCGCCCCCGATCCGGCCAGGAACTGCCGGCGCGAGATGCCGTTCCCGGCACCTTCGGGTAGAATGACGTTGCTCATCAGTTAGACTCCTCTCATCAGGGCGCCCACCTGCCGGTGGGCCGCCCCGGTAGCGATGTTACTTTTTGAAGAACGGGGCCACCTTCGCCAGCACTTCGTCCGGCGTGAAGGCCGGGGTGAAGGCATCCGGCACCGGAGGAATATCCAGGAGGTAGCGGATCAGAGCGGTGTGCCGCGCCTCGACCTGCATGATGCTCGCGGCGGCGGCCAGGATATCTTTGTTCTGGATATAGCCGGCGGCGCCCTGGTATGCGCCCACGCCGGTCTGCTCGACGATGTTCAACAGGTTCAGGACGGCGGCCCGGTCGCCCAGGGTCGGGAAGTTATAGTCGCCCTTTTGCACCGGCGTCCCGCCCAGTTTCTCGATGGTCGCCTTCACCGCGTCCACATGCGCCTGCTCCTGCTGACCGAACAGCGTGATATACTGCTGGTCGCGGCCCTGGAGCTTGCCGCTGTCGATGATCGTCTTGTACAGCGTCGCCTCGAAATACTCCAGCGTCAGGGCGTAGTTGAGGACATCGAGGTCGTTCTTGAAGGGGGCGTCGGCGGCGAAGGCCAGGCCCCCGCTGCGGCTCGCGGCCAGCGCGACGGCGCTCAGCACCGCGGCGCCCCCGAGGCCCACGGCCCCCTTCGCAAAATCGCGGCGGTTCAGCCCGCCGCCGTTCTCTAGTTCCATTAGAATGTGCTCCTCTCAACTGTGTGGCCGGGAGCCCGATGCTCCCGGCGGGGTGCGGCGCCCGTCCGGCCGGTTGGGTGTTTCGCTCTCCCCTTATACCCATGAGGTTGTTGATCGGATTGGGTTATACTAAAATCGGGCAATGAGTTTGCCCCTTTTTCGGCTCCGCAGCTATCAGCCGTCAGCCGTCAGCTATCAGGAATCGTCGATAGGCTCCACCTTTGGATGAAGAGGGGCAAGGATTGGGCAGTCGGGACCGGCGCGGGCCGGTTTCAAACCGGCCCCTACACCGCGAGAGGGCACGCGACCTCCCGCCCAACACGACGAAGCCCAAAACTGACCACTGACCCCTGACCACTCGTCTCCTGACGGCTGACGGCTAACGGCTGAACTTGCGCCGCACCCGTAAAAGGGTTACAATAGACAGTGGGTAAGTGTGAATTAGGGGTCCGGAATGTGCTTCCGTGTAGCGTTCCGCGACCTGTATCAGGCCAGGTTTCGTTTGGGTTGAGGAGGCTCCAATGTCGGAGAATAGTGAGACGAGTAACGTCGAGAAATCGACGTGGGTAACCAAGAAGGGCCTTGCGCAGATGCTCAAGGGCGGCGTGATCATGGATGTGGTGACGCCGGAGCAGGCGCGCATCGCCGAAGAGGCCGGGGCCGCCGCGGTCATGGCGCTGGAGCGGGTGCCCGCCGATATCCGTGCCCATGGCGGCGTGGCCCGCATGAGCGACCCGGACATTATCCAGAGCATTATGGAAGCGGTGTCCATCCCGGTGATGGCGAAATGCCGGATCGGCCATTTTGTGGAAGCCCAGATCCTGGAAGCCATCGGAGTGGACTATATCGACGAGAGCGAAGTGCTCACGCCCGCCGACGAGCAGAACCATATCAATAAGCATGAGTTCCGCGTGCCGTTCGTCTGCGGGTGCCGCAACCTGGGCGAGGCGCTGCGGCGCATCAGCGAAGGCGCGGCCATGATCCGCACCAAGGGCGAGGCCGGGACGGGCAACGTGGTCGAGGCGGTGCGCCACATGCGCACGGTGCAGGCGGAGATCCGCCGGCTCCACTCGATGGCGCCCGACGAGTTGTTCGCCGCGGCGAAAGAGTTGCAGGCGCCGTATGACCTGGTCAAGCTGGTGGCCGAGACCGGCAAGCTGCCCGTGGTTAACTTTGCCGCCGGGGGGGTCGCCACGCCCGCCGATGCCGCCTTGATGATGCAGTTGGGCTGCGACGGCGTGTTCGTCGGCTCCGGGATCTTCAAGTCGGGCAACCCGGCGGTGCGCGCCAAGGCGATCGTGCAGGCGGTGACGCACTACCGCGACGCCCATATCCTGGCCGACGTGTCGCGCAACCTGGGCGAGGCCATGGTCGGCATCGAGATCAGCGCGATCCCGCAGAACGACCTGCTGGCCTCCCGCGGCTGGTAGACGAGCCGTCAGCTATCAGCGATCAGGTATTAGCCGTCAGCGGCTGATTCGTAAAGGCGAGATCGCCGTTATTGGGTTATGGCGGTTGCCGGATTGAATCCTCATACCTGATAGCTGATAGCTGACGGCTGATAGCTTTTTGTGGATTATGTCTTTGAAAATAGGTGTGCTGGCCCTGCAGGGGGCCTTTCGCGAACATTGTGAGGCGATCCGGGCGCTCGGCGCGGAATGTGTCGAGGTGCGCTTGCCGGAGCACCTGGAGGGGCTGGACGGGCTGATCATCCCCGGCGGCGAGAGCACCACCATCGGCAAGCTGGCCGCCATGTACGGGCTGGACGAGGCCATCCGGCGCTTCAACGAGGACCAGGCGCGCCCTGTCTGGGGTACCTGCGCGGGCATGATCTATGTCTCGCGCGATGCCGGGCGCCCGCAGCCGGTGCTGTCGCTGATCGACCTCAGCGTCGAGCGCAACGCCTTTGGCCGCCAGGTCGATAGCTTCGAGACCGACCTGCCCATCCCCGCGCTGGGTGAAGAGCCGTTCCCGGCCATATTCATCCGCGCCCCGCTGATCGCCGAGACCGGCCCGGAGGTGCAGGTGCTGGCCCGGCTGGCCGACGGGCGCCCCGTGGCCGCGCAGGCCGGGCGCGTGCTGGTGACTTCTTTCCACCCCGAATTGAGTGGGGATCTGCGCATCCACCGCTACTTCCTGGAGCAATGCGCCGCCGCAGGCGCGCCCGCGGCCACAGAGCCGCGGAGGAAGACAGCTTGATCCGCAATGCCGGCTGGGCCGACATTCTGCGGATCCTGGCGACGCGCGGCCAGCAGCAGATCTTGCGCCTCAATCCCCCCTACACCATTATTCAGCCCGAAGCGGTGCTGACCGACCTAGTGCGCGCGCAGAACCCGGCGCCCCGCCGGCGCTGCCACACGCTCGTCTATCTCGAAGACAGCCACGTCTCGGCCTACCTGCAAGCGCGCTGCCGCTGGCAGCGCCACGACGAGTGGACGATCACCACGCTGGCGACAACCGAGCGCGACGGGCACCAGCTCTGGAGCCTGCTGCTGGAGGAGGCGCTGCGCCAGGCCGGCGAGCGCGGCATCACCCGCGTGTTCACCAAGGTGCCCGTGGACGACGACCGCATCGAGCTCTTCCGCAATCTGGGCTTCGCCGTCTACTCACATGAACGGGTCTGGGGCAATCTGTACGTGAAGGGGGCCGAACTAGAGCATCCGCGCCGCGGGCCGTTGCGCACGCTGGAGAGCCGGGACGCCTTCGATCTCTCCCAGCTATATCGCCAGGTCACGCCGCGCGCGGTCCAGCAGGCCGAGGCATTGACCAGCAAGCAGTGGCACCCCGGCTCACGCGTGGCGGTGGGCGGGTTGGCGGCGCGGGCCTTCGTCTGGGACACGGCCAGCGTCCCGCATGACAGCACGTTCGCCCAGCACGGCATCGGCGGGTGGGTGCGCCTGTTGACCGGGCCGCGCGGGCACTGGATTACGACTCTGTTCCGCCCGGAGCAGCGCGGCACGGCGCAAGATGCCGTCGATTACATCTTGTGGACGGCCCGCAAGAGCGCGCCCAAGCCGATGTACGTGGCGCTGCGCGAATACCAGGTGGAACTCGAACCCTTGCTGGAAGATCGCGGCTTCCACTTGCTCACCGAGCAAGCCCTATTGGTCAAATATACCGCGGTGCTGGAACGCCAGGTGGCCCCGGCGTTTGCGTTGCAGCGCGGCCATCGTCTGGTTGTCAGCGATTGGACCATGTCCCGCGCTGCGCCGGACCAGGTGATTGCATGTCCGACGAACCATTAGACTATACTGCATTGACCCAGCGCCATGTCGGCGGGATGCCGGACGAACCCGCGGTGCCGGGGGGCAACCGGCCCGCCGGCGAACAGGAAATTACCGACGACCTGGAGGAGTTGCTGCAAACCCTGCCGCCCGCCATCTTGCGCAACCTGGAGGCGCAGAACAATCGCTCGCAACTGATCGAGGTGGTGATGGACCTGGGGCGCAATCCCGAGGCGCGCTATCACGGCAGCGAGGTGCTGCTCAACGACCAGGAGATCACCCGTGACGATCTGCGCTATGTGGTCGAGCGCATCGGCCACTTCGGGGAGGACAACCGCGCCGGCATCGAGCGCACGCTGCACCGCATCTCCTGCATCCGCAACCGGTCGGGCGAGATCATCGGGCTGACCTGTCGCATCGGGCGGGCCGTCTACGGCACCATCAACATCATCCGCGACCTGGTGGAATCGGGCAAGAGCATCCTGTTGCTGGGGCCGCCCGGCGTGGGCAAGACGACACTGCTGCGCGAGGTGGCCCGCGTGCTCAGCGACGAGTTCCGCAAGCGCGTGGTAATCGTCGATACCAGCAACGAGATCGCGGGCGACGGCGATATTCCGCACCCATCGATTGGCCGGGCGCGGCGCATGCAGGTGCCCAGCCCCGAGCGGCAGCACGCCGTGATGATCGAGGCCGTGGAAAACCATATGCCCGAGGTGATCGTCATCGACGAGATCGGCACCGAACTGGAAGCGGCGGCGGCGCGGACCATCGCCGAGCGCGGCGTGCAACTGGTGGGCACCGCGCACGGTACCACGCTCGAAAACCTGATGCTCAACCCCACGCTGTCCGACCTCATCGGCGGGATCCAGACGGTGACGCTGGGCGACGAAGAGGCGCGGCGGCGCGGCACACAAAAGTCGGTCCTGGAGCGCAAGGCCCCGCCGACCTTCGATGTGATGGTCGAAATCCTGGACCGCGACCGCGTGGCCGTGCACCAGGACGTGGCCGAGGTGGTCGACTCGATCCTGCGCGGCGCGCCGCTGGCGCCGGAGATCCGCGAGCGGCACACCGACGGGCGCATCACGTCGCGTCCAGGCCAGTTTGAGCCGAGCCGCGACACCACCGCTTATACCCCGGCCCCTGGGCGCGGCGGCTACGACCAGTCGTCTAACCGCGGGCGCGGCGGGCGGCGGCGCGGCGGCGGCGGGTCCTACCAGGGTGGCGGCGGGCAGGCGGGCTACGACCGCATGGGCGGCGGGCGGGCCGGGGGCGGCATGACCAGCATGGCCGCGCTGAGTCCCGGCCCCTCGCGCATGACCTCGCGCGCCGCGCCCGTGAGCGATTATTACGGCGAACGCAGCGAGCGCCAGGCGGCGACCGCCCGCTATACCGTCTATGAGGACGATCGCGGTGATGACGACGATCCCGCCCCGGTGGCGCTCGCTCCGGTCAGCGTGGCCGCGCCGCCCGCCACCCGCCCGGCGGGGCAGCCCGGCAGTAGCACCAAGCCGCTGCGTATCTACCCTTTTGGGGTCAGCCGCAACCGGTTGGAACAGGCCATCGGCGGGCTGAACGTCGATGTGACTCTGAGCAAGGACATCGCCGACGCCGACATCGTGCTGACGCTGAAGAACTACTATCGCAAGAAGCCGCCCGCGCTGCGCCAGGCCGAGGCGGAGGGCTTGCCGGTGTACGTGCTCAAGAGCAACACGGCAAGCCAGATGCAGGGTATACTATCCAATATCTTTGAGCTGGCCCCCGGCAGCGCCGCCGCGGCGGGCGGCGATGAGGACCCGGTGACGAACGCGATCGAGGAGACCGAGGCGGCCATCACGGAAGCCCTGGAGACCGGCCACCCGGTGGAACTCCCGCCCGCAAACGCCTACATTCGCCGGCTGCAGCATCAGATGGCCGAACGCTACAACCTGGGGTCGCAGAGCCGCGGGCGCGAGCCTAATCGCCGGGTACGGATCTTCCGCCATGAATGATAGCCCCAAGAAACTGGTGATCGTGGTGATTCAGGGCCAGGACATCGGCGCGGTGCGCCGGGCGCTTCCGGCGGCGGGCTTCGGCATGACCGAGGTGGACAGCCTGGGCGGGTTCCTGCGCGAGAACAACGTCACCTTGCTGATCGGGACCGAGGAGTCGCGCCTGGCCGACCTGTGGCGGCTGCTGGCCGAGAACTGCCTGACGCGCACCGAATATATCAGCCCCTTCCAACCGGCGTACGGGCCGGGCGATGTCTTCCTCCCCCGCCCCGTGGAGGTGCAGGTGGGAGGCGCCACTGTCTGGGTGGTGGACGTGGAGCGCTTCGCCAATCTGTGACGGCTCCGCGTGGAGGAGAAGAGGACCATGAGCTGCCCGTTCGCCGGACTGGCAACCCGCTACACCCTGCGCGATGAACGTGTGAGCGTGCGCATTTGCGGCGCCGTGCCCTATGAGCGCGACTCCGATCCGGAGGACCTGCCGCTGCCCAGCGTCTGTTTCAGCCACGCCGCCTGGGAAAGCTGCGCCCACTACCTGCGGCTGACCCAGCGCCGGGAGGTGGCGCGACGCCTGGGGCTGCCGTTGCGCGACGGGTCCGTGCCGGACGAGGAGGATCTGGCGGCGGAGGTGATCACCCCGATGTTTGAGTTCCCGGAACTCCCTGCGGAGCCTGATCCGCAGAAAGAGCCGAAGCCGTCCGGAGCCGACTAATCTATGCCGCTGATTACCATACCCGATTTGAGCGGGTTCGTGCCCGCCTTCCAGTTGTTTGTCGCGTGTACCGGGGCCTATCTCGTCGCCCTCTGGCTCAGCCTGATCATCTGGACCTTCCGCGATATTCAAGGCCGCACCCGCGACGTGATCTCCATGGCGCTGTCGACGCTGCTGGTGGCGATCTTCACCGTGCCCGGCCTGCTGCTCTACCTGATCCTGCGGCCCAAGGAGACGCTGTCCGAGTCGTATGAGCGGTCGCTGGAAGAAGAGTATTTGCTGCAAGACATCGAAGACGCCGAGATCTGCCCCGCCTGCAAGCACCGCGTCGAGCGCGATTTCATGTACTGCCCCCATTGCCGCACCCGGCTGCGCCGCGAATGCGAGGGCTGCGGTAGCCCGGTGAGCTTGCGCTGGGCCGCCTGCCCGCACTGTGGCCGCTAAAACCCGCATCCTCGGTTTCGCCAGTCTCTTGATCGCGCTGCTGCTGGTGCCGCGCCTGGTCCAGTTCGTCACTTTCAGCACGGGGCTGGTGGCGTGGCCGTGGCAGATGGACTACGACGAGGGGGTCAACCTGCACGCGGCCTGGCTGCTGGCGCAGGGCGACAATATCTACCGGCCCAACCCGCCCGACCGCTTCATCTCCGCGCCCTACCCGCCGCTGATGTACTTGCTGACCGTGCCCACGCTCTGGCTCGGCGGCTTGCACCTGCTCGGTCCGCGCCTGATCGTGCTGGCGGGCACGCTGGCGATTGGCGGCCTGCTGGTCTACCTGGTGCGCCGGGAGGGGGCAGGTTGGCCCGGCGCGGTGCTGGCGGGCGCGACCTGGTTCGCCCTCACCCCGGTGATCATTTGGGGCGCGCTCTACAAGCAAGACATGATCGCTCTGGCCCCCGGGCTAGGGGGC
>CBJNAR010000030.1:0-11488 GCA_966434075.1 uncultured bacterium | reverse complement strand
CATAGGCGGTAAACTCGGCCACGCGTTGTTCGGTATCTTCCATAGAAACCTCCTCTAACCGGCTTCAGGGGGCTGCGCGCTTCAGCAGCCCGGATCGGGCGAGTGATCGGCGCCGGGGCGCACGCAATGCAGCCCGGCGATCAGCACATCGGCCATCTGCGCGGCGACGGCATCGGCGGAGAGCGCACCATCGGGGCGGAACCACTGGTAGAGCCAGTTGCCCGCCGACAGCACCAGCAGCGCGCCCATGCGGGCGTCGGCCTGGGGAAACTCCCCGGCGTCAATGCCGTCCTGGATCACGCGACGGAACAGCCCTTCGTACTCGTCGCGCTGGGCGGCGATCTGGGCGCGGCGCGGCTCACTCAGGAAGCGCCACTCGTGGAAGAACACGGTGGCGTTATCCAGGTTGCGCGTCACCACGTCCACGTGGGCGCGCAACATGCGCCACAAGCGCGCGCTCGCCGGCTCGGGCAGCGCCGCCAGCGGCTGCACCGCCGCCAGAAACTGCCCGGCCGCCCGCTCGACTATCTCCCAGAGCATGTCCTCTTTCGAGTCGATATGCGCGTAGAGGCTGCCACCCTGCATGTTCAACTCGCGGGCAATGTCCCGCATGCTCGTGGCATGGTAGCCCTGCCGGCTGAACATCGAGCCTGCCGTCTGGAAGATCTGTTCCTTGCGCGCCGTACTGTCCATGATCCTGCCGCTCCAGAAAACTAACGCTTGTTAGGTATATCCATTCTACCACCCGCGCGGACGAGCGTCAAGGATAGCCTCGACAGCGCAAATCCTCGGCGTGAAACATGCTGTGTGTCGGTATATATGACCCAGCACGAGCACCGCCCAATGCCCGATCGACAAGCCGATTCACCCGGCGCTCCCGGCTATAGCCCGAGATTCACCGACCTGAGCCGCACCGCGCAAGTGTGGCGGATGCGCCGCGTGGCCGAGGTCGCGCTGGCCGGCTATGATCTCGACATCAGCCGGATCACGCTGCTGCAACACTGGATGAATACCACCTTCCGCGTCGAAGCGCGCCCGGCGGGTGCTCACCCGGCGCAAACCGAACACTATATGCTGCGCATCCAGCGCCCCGACTTTCCCGATACCGCGACGATCGAGTCCGAGTTGCACTGGCTGACGGCGTTGCGCCAGGATGCGGGCCTCGGCGTCCCTGAACCGGTGCCCGCGCGTGACGGGGCGCTGCTGATCACGGCCACGGCGCCGGCCGTCCCCGGCCTGCGCCGGTGCATGCTCTTCCGCTGGGTGCCGGGGCGCTTCCGCGGGCGGCAACTGAACGTGGGTGCGCTGGTGCGCGTGGGCATGTTCATGGCGCGGATGCACCGCTATGCCGAAGGGTTCACCGTCCCCGCCGGGTTCGTGCGCCCGCGGTGGGATCTGGCGGGGTTGCGGGGCGCGGTACTCGGCCTCGACTCGCGCGCCGCCATCGCCGCGCTGGCGCCCGCCGACCAGGCGGTGCTCGCGGCGACGGCGGCGCAGGTTCAGCAAGCCATGGACGCGCTGGGCGAAGATCGCGCGACCTATGGCCTGATCCACGGCGACCTGCACCAGGGCAATTACCTGTTCGCGGGCAACCAGGTGCCGGCGCTCGATGCGGTGCACGCGATTGATTTCGAGTTGTGCGGTTGGGGCCACTACATCTATGATCTGGCCGTCACCGTCTCAACCTTGCTGGCGCGCGTCGATCTGCCCGCCCTGTGCACGGGCCTGCTGCACGGTTATCGCCAGGTTCGGCCCTTGCCGGCGGCCCACGAAGCGCTGATCCCCACCTTCGTGGCCGCGCGGCTCTACGGATACGCACATTGGCTGGCCGCGCTGCAAGATGAGGCGGTCTTCGGCGACGGCGCCCGCGTGCGTGTCACTCGCCAGATCGGCTATTTACGGCAGTTCCTGGCCGGGCACCCCCTCAATCAATGGGCGGCAGCACAACCAGGCGCGAAAGGAGAAACAGAAGCATGACCGGCGACCCGAAATCCGAAAATCAAGACCCCCAGCCTTCCCCATCGAAAGCCTGGGCCAATCTGCGCCAGCCCATGCCGCTGGGGCGGAAGTGGCGGCTGTTCTACCGCAACCTCTGGATCCGCGTCCAGACCCGGCAGGACTGTTGCGGCCACCCCGGCCAGCCGGGCTGTTGAAAGTAGCCCCCGGCGCCTCGGGTAGGCGCCTTCGCCCGGCTTCCCCGGAATACAATATCGCTGTTAAGGCCATCTGATTAAACCGCGCGGGCACCGCGGTTGTATAGGGATGGGGCGCACGTCGAAGCCACCGGGACATTGACGTACCCGGCATACTGGTGCGCCTGGAAAGTAGGACGATCTCCATGTTCCGCGAACCCGCACTGCGCGACGAGGCGCAGTTGGACACCTTCCTGCGGCGCGCACTCCACGCCGCATACGACCGGGAGCCCCCGTCCAACGCCTGGGCCGCGCTGGCCGCCCGCCTGGCCGCGCCCCCGCCGCCGATCATCCCACGCTCGACGAACACCGCGCGCCCCGGCCTGTTGTTCATCCCCGAACTGTTGCCGTCCGGATAAACCCGCACCGCAAGCAAGCCGCCGCGCCCCAGGGCGCGGCGACCCCTTGCCCGCCGTGCACCAGTCCCCGGTGATGGAACCGCTACTGGGCGTGGACTTCCCTTGCCGGTCCTGGTTCCCGGCGTCTGCGATAATGATGGCGGGGGCGATCTGCGACTGCGCGTTGCTGCCCGCGATCCGCGCGGGTCGCGGCTGGAAAGGGCGGGCAAGGATGTTGAAGCAACTGGCGCTGGGAAGCGCGGGAGTGATTACCGGAACCCTGGTGGGCATCTATGCCAGCACGATCCCGCTGCTGCTGCGGCGCGGGCCGGGCCGGCGCAAAGCGCTCGCCGGGATGATGACCATCGGCGGCGCAGTGGAAGCCTGCCGGGCCACCCGTCTCACCGGCTGGGATCTGGTGGCCTTTGCCCAGTACCTCACGGCCCGCAAGTTTACCTACTCCCGGTTGAACCCGTGGGACTCGCCCGCGCAGGCGTTCGCATGCGGCCAGGGCTATTGCCAGCAGCAAGCCCTGGCCTTGAAGCAGATCTACGACCGGCTGGGCATCCCGACCCGTGTGGTCTTCGCCATGCGCTGCCACTTCCCGCCGGGGATCGTGGACGGTACCTGGGAACCGGGCTGCGTCTCGCCCCACAGTTGGCTCCGGGTGACGCTGGACGGCGAGGAACGCGATGTGTGCCCCGGCGCAACGAGCAACACGCCGGGCGACTATCACTTTGAAGTGCTGTCCCCGGTGCGCACGCTCCAGCCCTGGATGCGCCCGTTCAGCCACCTGGGATCGGTGCTGACCAACGTGCGGCGGGCGGCTGTCGCGCAACGCCGTCTGCACGCGGAGCAGAGGTTATTCCGTCTGGAGGTCGATTCGCTCGTCTTGTGAGGAGGTGAACACTGATGGATGACGAAAGTGAGGGCACGCTGGGCGTGCTGGCAGCGATCCTGTTACTCTTCACCGCCATGCTGAACCCGGTTACGTCGGTAGTCCTGGCGGCGGCGGGCCTGGTGGGCTTGATCGTCTACAAGATGCGGGGCCGGCACCGGCCGGCGGGGTAGCCGGTCCGGCACCGGCCTCGCCGGCGAACAGCGGCGCCGGTCTCTCGACGCTGCCGGCACCACGCTAGCGACGGATCTCAAGCCACACCGTAAAGCCGAGGACGACAGCAGTATAAGGCCACGCGCCCCAGCCGAACAGCAGCATCGGCCAGATATAGAACAAGATCCCCATGCCTACCGCGAAAGGCAGGGTAAAGACCCCATGCACCAGGGCATCGCCGTTTGACCTGTACTCCTTGCTGCGCCACAGCAGTAACCCGCATATCACCATCCACACTGGGTAGAGCGCAAGGAACCACGTGATGTACTCTATCATGCCCGGCGGCCCTCCCACCGGGCGCCTGTCGCCCGCAGGCCCGCAGTACGGGCAGGGGACATGATCCGGGAACAGGCTGCGCCCCGCCCGCGCCACACATTGTTGGTACTCCGATATTTACCAATAACCTCGGGTCTCACGGTTCTTCTCCCTTTCTAACCCATCTGCCGGGACCCTTTCGGCAGAAATGATCTTTTTGTGAGTTATCGACTGTATATACATTGCCGATTGCCTGCCAGGGATATGGGTCAAGTACCGGCAGTGGAGATGCAGGAAATGATAAGCGGCTGCCGATAAGCAGCCGCTTGAAGCCGGGTATATATCTGGCCTGTCGCTCACCGGCAGAATGATGGCCGGGCGGGAGCGCTTTGCGGGGAGACTGTCTAGCGGTACGTGTTAGAGCGCCTGGGCGGCCCCGGCGTCCACGGGGCACGACCCCTGGCGGTGGAAGCGGCCCGTGCGCAGTTCCTCTGCGCTGTACTCCTGCAGGTCGGCGATGCCGGCGATGGTCAGGTCGGGCGCGAGGTCGGCGGGGCGCTTCGGATCGCGGGCATATTTGCCCTGGCAGACAAACACCGCGCGCAGGCCGCCGCCAAAGCGATCGGGCAGAGCTTTGAGGATGCGCGGCTTATCGTCGATCATCACGTAGTGGCGGGCAGGGAAGCGCGCCCGGATTTCGTCTACGTGCTCTTCCTTGTGAACATAGATCAGCACATGGCACGCAGCGGCGTCGGCAATACCGCTCTCTTCGATTTTGCGGCGCTGGAAGACCTGGTCGCCGTCCGACAAAATCACATTGGTGCCCAGCGAGGCGGTGTAACGCAACGTGTCCAGGGCACCGGGATAGAGATAGTGCGGGAAATTTACCTGTTCAAAGACGGCACGTATCGATAGGCAAAGCGGGCGATTGGTACACTGCTCTTCAAACCGCCGCAGCGCCTCCGGGATGTCGACTACATCCTCTTCTTCGCGCACCTCTTCGTAAATCCGCCAGAACAGGTCGCTTTCCGGCACGCCCAGGAGTGCGTCTAGCTGCGCGTCAAGGTCGTGCTTGAGCACGTCGTTATTGAGCAGCGTGTTATCGACATCGTAGAGAAACACAATATCGGTGGTTGGCGATGAATCAGCCGGTGCTGGATGGTCGCTCATAGACTTGCACCCCTGTATCGGCGGCGACGATAACCCGTCCCGCGATGCCGATAAATAAGCCGTGCTCGACGACTCCCGTGATCGCTTTAATCTGCGCACCCAGCGCCGCCGCATCGGCGATCGCCGGCCAGTGGCAATCGAGGATAAAGTTGCCGCTGTCGGTGACAAAGGCGTGCTCCGCCGGTGACGTATTGACGGCCTCCGCCGGGGCCAGCGACCGCAACTCCACCGCGGCGCCCAATGCTGTCAGAGCGGCGGCGGTATTGTGCCAGCCGAAGGGAATCACCTCCACCGGCACGGTGCCCCTGGCGCCCAGCGCGGGCACGACTTTGCCCCCATCGACGATGATGATTTCGAGGTCGCTGGCGACGGCGACGATTTTCTCGCGCAACAACGCGCCGCCGCGCCCCTTCACCACGTAAAACGTCGCCAGGTCCACTTCGTCGGCGCCGTCCACTGTCACAGCCAGGCGCGGAGTCGCGTCGAGCGTGGTGACGGGGATGCCGAGTTCCCGCGCCCGCGCCTCGGTCCGCGCCGAGGTGGGCACGCCGACCACGCGCAGCCCCGCCTGCACACGGGCACCCAGCGCCTGGAGAAAAAAGTCCGCCGTGCTGCCCGTGCCCAGGCCAACCGCCATCCCGTCGGCGATATACTGGACGGCCACGGCGGCGGCTTCGCGCTTCAGTTCATCGGAAGTACTCATGGCAACATTATAGCACAAACCTGTGCCGCATCACGCGCACTTATTATCCACCGCTCGCCAACAGACACCGGGCAGACGCCGGGCTTTGCCCAGCGGCCAGCCGCCCCTACCACGAGAGCAACGACCATGCCAACCCGAGGGAATCAAACAAGCCGCCCTGAGGCGGCTCGTTCGAGCGGGCAAACAGCCGGCGGAGCTGCTCCACCGGCGGGAAAGCGCTACCGCGCCGGGGTCAACCGCCCCTCAAAGCCGGGATCCGGATAGCCCTTGACCGTAGCGGTGAATCCGGGATCTGGGTAGCCCTGAACGGTGACGGCAAAACCAGGATCCACGGTACCCGGTGCATCGGTCACTTTGGGCGGGGCAGGCGCGGGCGTGCTCACGGCAGGCGGGATCGTGGGGGTCGATCCCGCGGCCTGTGTCTCGGCGGCGGTCACGCCCCCCATCGTGAGCAACAGCCCACAACTAACAGCCAGGATACGCATAGCAGGACGAAGCATGGACGTGATCTTTCTCCTCACTGGTGCCGGCACAGCAGCAGGGCTGCTGTGTATTGGGTCTATTATACCTTCTTGACGCTGGAATGGGTAGCAGAGTTCCCAGGCTGGATACTGTTTGGGAGTTATACAGGTTCGTAGACGTATACCGGCAGGCAACACAGAGGCCGCCCGAAGGCGGCTTCGTACCCTTCACGGAAGCGGAGGGATGATATGCTGGTATAGCGGCTACGCACCCACGGTTCAGCAGCGCTGCTACGCTGTCCGATCTACAACTTATCCGGCTTCTTCATCGGCACGAAGTAGGTGTTGGCCGACTGGTCGAGCAGGTGCGGGATCAGTTGCGGGGGGAGGGTCTGGTAGCGGGCCAGGCCCACCAGTTGGCGCAACAGGTCGCGCGGATGCACGGCACGCAGCGGGCGCGCGTGGCGGATGTAGTGCTCGCGCATCATGTAGGCCAGCCCGTTCTCGTCGAAGGGCACGCCCTGGCGCTGGCACTCGCTGATGAAGATGTTGCGGAACTGCTCCGGCGTCGGGTCGGGCATGTTCAGTTTGTTCTGGATGCGGCGCAAGAAGGCTTCGTCCACCAGGTCGGCGGGTTCCAGGTTGGTCGAAAGGACCAGGAACAACTCGAAGGGCACCTGCAGCTTCTTGCCGGTATGCAGCGTCAGGAAGTCCACGCTCTTCTCCAGCGGGACGATCCAGCGGTTGAGCAATTGCTGCGGGCTCATCTGCTGGCGGCCAAAGTCATCGATCAGGAAGACGCCGTTGTTGGCCTTGAGCTGGAAGGGGGCTTCGTAGAACCCGGTGTCGCCGTGGTAAATCAGGTCCAGGCTCTCCATCGTCAGTTCGCCGCCGACGATGACGACGGGGCGCTGTGTCTGCACCCAGCGCCGGTCGGAGTACTCGGCGGTGCGCGGGTCGGCGATGCCGCCGAGGCCCACCTGGTCGCCGCTGTTGGGCGTCTGGAAGGGCACCGGGCGATGCAGGTTGAGGTCGAAAAACTGGATGATCTGGCCGTCGGCCTCGATGGCATAGGGCACGGCGATGTTGCCGCCCAGCATCTTGCCGATGCGCTCGGCGAGCATGCTCTTGCCGTTGCCCGGCGCGCCGAAGAGGAAGAGCGACCGCCCGGCGTTGACTGCCGCGCCTACCTTGTCGATCATGTCCTGGGTGAGGATCATGCCGGTGAGGGCGTTATGCACCACCTGCCGGTCGATGCGGGGGCGGCGCTGGGCCTGGATGAGCACGATCTCGATATACTTGTTCAAGGGCACCGGGGCCGGGCCGACATAGGCCGAGCGGCGCAGGGCCGCTTCCGCGCGGTCCATGCCCTTGCGCGTCAGCAGGTACTGGTAGCCGGCCTCGCCCAGGCCGCTTGTACCTGTGATTTCCAGCAGTTCCTCGCGCTTGAGCACCACGGTGAGCTGATCCAGCACGCCGTAGAACGGCAGGCGGATCGTGGCGGCCAGCTCATGCCCGTTGAGGTAACTGGTGTAATAGAGCGTCTTGAGGATCAGGTCGCTGATGATGCTGGGGTTGAGGCCGCTGGCGGCGATGGTCTTCGGCTCGGCAAGGTAGTTGCCGATCGGGGGAGCCGCGCTAGCCGCACTCGACGCCGGCCCCGCCATTGGTTGGGGGGCCGGGGCCGGGGCGACCATGGCCGCCGCGCCGCCCGCGCCGCCATCCGCGCCGGAGGCAATTGCGTAATCGGCAGTCTCGTTCGTCCGATCTTCGGACGAGCCGGCCCCTCCCTGGAGGCGATGAATTAGGGGACTCAACGGGTCACTCTCCTTGCGCGTGGCGGTACACTACTGGGGAACCAACAACCCACGAGCCGGATCGGCGGGGTGCACGCCTAACTCTCCGATCAGGCCGGTGAACCTATTGCGAGTATAACAGGTGGCCTGAGGGGTGTCAATCATTTGTGGCAGCGGCCGGCTGGCGCCGTAACGAGCGCCAGCAGCGCCCGGACCGGTAACCCGAGCGCTTCTGCCTAAAATGAGGCGCAAATTTCTCACCCAAACCGGTGCTCGTACCCGAAAGTCCCTGGGCGGTAGGAGGTTAGCGGTAATAACGGGGTAGCAGACAGGGACGCCCGGTCCCGCAGGGCCAGGTGGCGCTGCATGCGTGCGCCGCCGGCTGGCCGAAAGCGCCGTGCCCCGCCGGGCGGGTTACGCCGGGCAGGGCACGGATAGGCAAGCGCGCAGAGCAGCGTCAGCCGCCATAGCTGGCGCGCAGGGCGGCTATGGCGTCGGGGACGCTCTGCTGTTTGCTGTAGACCGCCGAGCCGGCCACCAGCACCCGCGCCCCGGCTTCGACCACCAGCGGGGCCGTCGCGGTGTGGATGCCGCCGTCGACCTCGATCTCGCACGACAGGTTGCGCTCGTCGAGCATGGCGCGCAGGCGGCGGATCTTCGGCAGCATACTGGCGATAAAGTCCTGCCCGCCGAAGCCGGGGTTGACCGTCATGATCAGCACCAGATCGACGTACTCCAGGATCTCCTCGACCATGACCAGCGGCGTGGCCGGGTTCAGCGCCACCCCGGCGCGCTTGCCCAGGCCCTTGATCTGTTGCACGGCGCGATGCAGATGCACGGCGGCTTCCTGATGCACGATGATCAGGTCGGCGCCGGCTTTGGCGAAGGCCGGGATGTGCAGTTCGGGGCGCACGATCATCAGGTGCGCTTCGACCAGCATGCCGGTGACGCCGCGCACGGCTTCGACAATGCCCGCGCCCATGGTGATGTTGGGCACGAAGGTGCCGTCCATCACGTCGATCTGCAGGCGGCGCGCGCCCGCTTCCTCGACCGCGCGCACCTGCGCGCCGAGTTGGGTGAAGTCCGCGGAGAGAATGGACGGGCAGATCTCGACATCGGTGCGCCGGGTGGGGGTCATCGGTGCAACTCCGCGGCGGCGGCCTCGTCCAGCATCCAGGTCAAGCGGCCATTGGGCGCGCACACCAGTTGGGCCGGGTAGGGTTCGGGATTCTCGGCGCTGCCCAGGATCTCGCCGACAATCCCGGCCTTGCCCGCCCCGGCCACCAGGAAGACGACGTGCGCGGCGGCGTTGAGCACGGGCAGCGTCATGGTCAGGCGATCCACGGGGGGCGGCAGGCGCCCCGGCGGGGTCGGGACCACCAGGCGCTCCTGCTCGTGCAGCGCCGGTTTGCCGGGGAACAGCGAGGCGGTGTGCCCGTCGTCGCCCAGGCCGAGCAAGACCAGGTCGAAGCGGGGAAACTCGCCGGGGTTCAGCTTGAAGTGATCCACCAGGTCTTGCGCCGCCGCCGCCGCCGCCGTGTTTTCGTCGGGGTAGTCGGTCACCATGCCGTGGATGTTCGCCTCGGGCACCGGCACCTTCGACAGCAAGGCATCATAGGCCATGCGATAGTTGCTGTCCTTGCTGTCGGCGGGCACGTAGCGCTCATCGCCCCAGAAGAAGTGGATGAGCGGCCAGTGGATACCCTCGCGATAGTTGTCGCCGGCCAGCAATTCATACATGGCGCGCGGCGTCGAGCCACCGGCCAGGGCGACCGAGATAGTGCGCCAGTCCACCCCGGCGGCGAGGGCCAGGGCGGCGAACATGTCCGCCGCCCGCGTCGCGAGGTCCGCGGCGTCGCGGGCCACAATCACTTCCACATCGGGTTGATCCATCATCGGCTCCTGGTTTAGAATCGCGGGTCGAAGCTGCTATGGCGGGACTCCGTCCCCAGTTGGGCGCTGATCTCGGCCCGGCGGCTATAGGACAGGCTGGACCAGGCCATCGTGCCGGCCATGATCAGGGCTTCCTCGTAGATCGGGTCGTGGCCGAACTGCTCCATCTCGGTGTCGAGCAAGCCGACTTCGTCGGGCATCGAGTAGCGCACTTTGCGGGTCGTCGTTTCGGCCCCTTCGCGCTCCACCACGCAATCGACATACATGCTGTCGCCGGCCAGGCAGATGCTGAACGTCATCGGATTGGCCTCGTTGGTCGTCAGGCGCACGCTGGTGATGGAACCAGGGGCGCCAGCGTCTTGCCCCACGCTCAGCACGATGGGGATCGAGCGCATACCCTGGCGCAAAGTCAACACATAATTACCGGGCGCGCTCCGACCCGTGGGCGGCGCGCTGGAGTGGAACTCCCAGTTGAGGCGCGTCGCCAGCCAGGCGGCATAGAGGAAGCCCTGCACCGGGTTCGGAGTGCCCCCTTCGGCGGGCCCGGCGTACTGCACCTCGATACTGCCGATGCGCCACAGGCTGGCGTTCAAATCGGGCGCGTCGAAGAGGGCGGCGGTGGCTTCGCGCCAGCCGCCCATGCGCTGCCAGTTGAAATCGGTCGGCGCATAGCGCACGGTGTCATGGAGCCGGGTGGCGGGATCGGCCGCGCGGGCCATCGCCAGCAGGCCCGCCACGGGATCGGGGAAGGTCTGCGAGTCGACGATCAGCCGGTCGACGCTGTCCTCCAGATGGGAAAGCACGGTGTTGTTAAACGGGGGGCCCGCCGCCCACCAGAGGAACACCGGCAGGTCGGTGATCAGCAGGTTCAGCGCCAGGTTGGAGACGCGAGTCAGGGCTTCCGAACTATTGGCGCTGATGGTCACCTGCTCGCAGCAGACGTGCTTGCCGCTGGCATCGGCGATCTCGCAGTGGGCCGAGAGAGTCGCTTCCAGATCGCTGGCGGCGGTCGGGTCCACCCCGTCGGGCCGGGCGCCGAGCGGGCCCCCGCTGCGGTTGACGACCATGATCGTGCGGCAGGGGTGGCGGCCCACGACGCGGCGGACCGTATCGGTGGCCGCATCCGCCTGGTCGTCGTTCTCCACATAGACGACCAGGTTCATGGCTCGCATCAGTGTGACCGATACTTTGCCCTCGTTTTCCCCGCCACTGGTGGTCGATCTCCAGATCTGGATCAACTCACGGTCGAGATTGTCCACCGGCACCGGCATGGTGCCGCCATGCACCATGTCGCGTAGCGCTTCGGCGCTGTGGCGGTCGGGCGGGACATTCGGATCGCTCTGGGCCACCGCGTCGAGGTTCGAGTTATGGATTTCGCGCCGCATCCCGGCATCCATATGATCCAGCACATGGGTGACCTGCTCGGTGTCGCCGGGCGGGCCGGGCACAGCGGGCGGGCCGAGATCGCCGGCCTGGTCGGGCGGCAAGCCCTGGTGTGTGGGGCGCGCGGGTGCGAGGCGGGCCGGGCGCGTGTCGTCCGGCCCCGCCGCGCCGGGCACCGACTGATCG
>CBJNAR010000029.1:0-11624 GCA_966434075.1 uncultured bacterium | reverse complement strand
ATGGCCGGCCTCCCTGGGCGCCTCGCCCTGCACGACGCGCACGAACACCTCGTCGAGTGAGGGCGTCGCCACCTCGAAGCGATCGACCGTGACGGCGGGTTGCAGCGCCAGTTCGCGCAGCACCACCTGCGGATTCACGCCCGGCTCCAGCATCAACTGGACGGCGCCGTTATGCGGCACCACTTCGCGCACACCGGGCAGCGCCGCGAACGGCCCCGTTCCCTCGACCAGCACGGCATTCGGCGCGAACTGCTGCCGCACGGCAAGCGGCGTCCCGCGCAGGACGATCTCGCCGCGGTTGAACATCACCAGCCGGTCACACATCTCCTCGACCATCTGCATCTGGTGGGTGGACATCAGGATCGCCCGCCCGGCCTGGCGCAGCGCGAAGATCTGTTCCTTCACGGCCCGCGTGTTCACCGGGTCGAGGCCGGAAAACGGCTCGTCGATGATCACAATCTCGGGTTCGTGCAGGATCGTCGTGCCGAACTGCACCTTCTGCTGCATACCCTTGGAGAGTTCGCTGATTTTCTTCTTTTGCTCGCCGGCCAATCCCACCCGTTCGAGGTAGGCCAGCGCGCGCTGCCGGGCCACCGTACGGTCCACCCCCTTCAGCGTCGCCAGGTAGACCATGCAGTCGAGCACCTTGAGATCGCGGTAGAGGCCGCGTTCCTCCGGCAAATAGCCGATACGGTTCTTCTTCGCTTCGGTCATCGGGCCGCCCAGCACCGCGATCTGCCCGCTGTCGGGCTTGATCAGGTCCAGGATCATGCGGATCGTCGTCGTCTTGCCCGCGCCGTTCGGCCCGAGCACGCCGAAGATCTCCCCCGGCTCGACGGTAAAGCTCACGTCGTTCACCGCCAGCGTGGCGCCAAACGCCTTGCTGACATGTTGCACATCCACTAACCCCATGATACACTCCTTCGCCCCCGGTTGGGTGTGGGCTTCGCCGCCATCCGCGAGACCGGTGGAATACATCTACGTGTCTACCCTCGTAGTATACGGGGCATCTGGGCCGGCGATGAGGCGGGATTGTGGCGAAAGTGGGGTGTTTGGGCCGGCCCGCCCGCGCGCAACAGGGTCCACCTGGTATACGCACGACGGGCCGGTAAGGGTACAACCGGGGGCTGGTAATGTGGGGCGGCAGATCGGGGACGTGCCCGCGCTACCCGGTGCGGGTAGGGATCTCTACCCGCGCCGGAATTCGCGGCTGAAGCGCCACATGCTGAAAGCAGCCAGCACCACGCCGATCACGGCCAGCATCAGCGGGTAAAAGTAGTTGGGCACCTGCCCGCGCAGCATCACGTCTTGCAAGCTGAGGATGCCGTGCGTCACCGGCAGGGCGTAGGACAGGGCGCGCACAGGCTCCCAGAAGTTTTCGAGCCCCAGGAAGAACCCGCCGAAGAACACCGAGGTGAGCAGGGTCAGCATCGCCAACTGCACGGCCTGGCTTTCCGTCTTCGACAACATGGACAAGGCAAAGCCCAGGCCCAGGGAAGCGAAAATCAACAACGCCAGCGAGATCGCCAGCCACAGGTAATCGCCAAGCATGGGCACGCCCAGCCCAAAAATCGCCAGCGCGATCAACGCCACCGACAGAAACGCGAGGAAGATCAGGAAGCCCAGGTACTTGCCGGTCAGGATCTCGCCGGGGGTGATCGGCGAGACGCGGAACAACTCGACCGACCCGCGCATGCGCTCGCGCACCATCGACAGCGCGCCCAGCGTCACGGCGATATGCTGCAACAGCAGGGCGATCACGCCGGGCGTGTAGAAGTCGAGAAAGGTAGGGTGCCCGGCCAGGTTGCGCGCCTGCCCAAAGAACGGGGCTGCCAGGACATAGGCATTCATCTGCTGGAACTGGTTGGTCAGCCCGCGCAGATTCTGCACGTCCTTGCGCACGGCATCCACGCGCCCTTGCACCCGCGTCGGGTCGGGCGTGGGCGAGTCCAGTTCGGCCTGCAAGGCGGCCACGTCGTTGTTCAGATCGCGGATCGACTGTTCGGTGCGGGCCAGGTTCTCGCGCTGGGTGGTGTCCGCCGGGGCGCCGGTCACGGGCGCCGTCTGCAATAGTTGCAGCATCAGCCCGGCGCTCAGGGCCACGATGCCGGCGTTGCTCTGGACTTCTTTCGCGTCGCCCTGGGCCTGCTGCACCTGTCCGCTGCCGATGTCGGCGCTGATGCGGCCCAGCGCGTCGTCGAGGCGGCCCAGCGCGTCGCTCACGTTGCCCGCGCCGGTCTGGCCGCGCCGGAAGGCGTTGGCGACCGTCTCCTTGTTCAGATCATTGGTGTAGTTGAGTGTGCCCAGCACAATGCGGCTCTCGGCCACCGGGTCGATTTCGTTGTAGAAGACCGGCACAATGGCCTGCGCCCCGGCGCCGATCTGTTGCGCGGCGTTCGCCGGGATCTCCACGACGATGTCCACCTGGCCCGCGCGCAGCCGGTTCTGGGCCGACTGGAGGTCGGTGGTCACGTCGAGCACGTCGATGCCCTTGCTGAATTGCGTCTGCAGCGCCGCCTTCTGGGCGATAAAGGCGGGGTCATTAGGGATGACCAGGATGCCGCGCAGCTTGGGCAGCAGCCCGGTGTAGCCGACGCCGAACAGCAGCAAGATCAGAAACGGCCCCAGCAGCAGCGACAGCAGCAGGCGCGGCTGCCGCCAGATCTCGCGCACCTCTTTGGTGATGAACCCGTTGATGCGAATCAGGCGCTTGATCAACGTACTAAACATGTTGGCGCGGTCCTCCCGGCGTCAGTCAGCGTTCAAATCGCCCGTGTCGCCCATTAACTCGATGAACACCTCGTCAAAGGTTGGGCGATATTCTTGCAGCGCCGTCACCGAGACTCCGGCACTGTCGAGCACCTGCAACATCTGCGGAATGGCGTCGCCGGAATCCTGGACGTGGATGCGCAGCGACGAGGGGTAGTTGATCCACTGGTACAACGGTTTGCCCGCCTCGGTGACGACGTAGGGCTGGGTGAGTAGCTGCCGGATGGCGTCGCCGGTCAGGTTGCTCGCCTCCAGATCGACGACATCGCCCTTCATCGCCATGCGCCGCAACTCCAGCGGAGTCGCCACCGCGATCAATTTGCCCTTGCGGATCACGCCCACCCGGTCGCAATACTCGCTCTCGCCCACATACTGCGTGGTCACGAAGATAGTGCGCCCGGCGTCGCGCAGGCGGCGGAACTCGTCCCAGAACTTGCCGCGCAGCACCGGGTCGATCCCGGCGGTCGGCTCGTCCACGAACAGCAGGCGGGGCTGGTGGACCAGCGACCCGGCCAGTTCCAGGCGGCGCTGCATGCCGCCGGAGATGTTTTCGGCCAGCCGCCCGCGGGCATCCCAGAGTTCGACAAAGTCGAGCAAGCTGCGGATCTGCTTGCGCCGTTCCACCCAACCCAGCCCATGAATGCCCGCCAGGAAGTCCATGTTCTCGTAGACGGTGAGGTTGGGATAGAGCACGAACTGCTGGGGCATGTAGCCGAAGCCCTCGTGCAGGTGGCGGGTGGGCTTGGCGGGGTTGACGCCGAGCAGGCGCACCTGGCCGCTGGTCGGCGCATAGATGCCGTTGAGCAGGCGCATGGTGGTCGTCTTGCCGCTGCCGCTCGGCCCAATGAAGCCGAAAATCTCGCCTTCATAGACCTCGAAGCTGATGTTGTCCACACCCACCACGTCGCCGAACTTCTTGGTCACGTCCTGCACCTGGATCACCGCCCGGCGCGCGGGGGACGCACCGGGCGCGGGCGCGGCGGAGGCGGCGGAGGTTCCGCCGGGTGCGGCCGGTCGCTCGGCCAGCGGGGTGGCGGGCGTGCTGGGCGACGCCGGTGGCGCTGCCGGAACCAGGGGGGGGTCCGGTCGCTGGGCCGCGGGTTGTGCTGGTTGTTGTGCCATGAAGGGCCTCCCGCCCCCGTCAGGTCGACGGCATCAGCGAGTCGGATTCCGGCTCGGCGTTCGGGTCCATGTACGGCTCGCTCTGCGCCGCGAGATCGGCGATCGTGCAGTTGAGTTGCACCATCAGCGAGCCGGACTCGGTGATCCGGTCGGGCGGGACGAGCAGCGGCGGCAGCGCATCGTCGTCGGGCCGCACCACCAGCCCGCTGATCTGATTGGAGTCGTCGATCAGCACCTGGTCCACCACGCCGAAGCGCCCGTCCAGGCACATCACTTCGGTGCCCTGGCTCAGTTCGACCGAGCCGGCGGGCGCGTTCGACTCCTCGATCACCGGGACCACGGGATAATGGAGCGTGCCCGCGAACAGTACATCACCCGGCACGTAATTCTCCGGTATTTCCCAGCCGTCCGGCGGCGCAGCGAACTGCTCCACTTCATAGTCGGGCAGCGCGTCCACGGCGTCGCGATCGGCCGCCACGGTCAGGACGTCGCCCGGATCTTCCCGCAGCATGCTGATCGGCACGAGCACCAACCGCCCGACCAGGTCCGGCGTCTCGACCACGATTTCATGCACGGTGTTCGTCTCCGGATCAAAGATGACCTTGTTGATGGTGCCCACCTGCTCGCCATCCGGGTAGCGCACAGGCGTCCCAATATCCAGCTTCATGCTTGTCGTCCTCTCCATTGGCGGGCGCGGCGGGCGCCGGGTTACAGGCCCAACCCGAGGGCCATGTAGCCGGCAAACGCCTCGACCATCAAGTCAATCGAAATCCGCTCCTCCACGGTATGGATCACTTCTTCCCAGGCGGGCGAAAAGCCGATGCAGGGCGTGCCGCTTTCCACAAAGTACCCGCCGTCGGTCGCGAAGCGCCACAGCCCCACCGGGACGGGCCGCCCGAAGGTGTCGCTCAGCACCTGCGCGGCGGTCGTCACCAGCGGGTGGTCCTCCGGGATGCCGAAGGGCAGGCTGATCGCGCCCACCGCGGCCTGCACGCCGGTGTACGAAGTCAAATTCCGCGGCTCCGGCTCCACCCGCGCATGGACCCCGTCGATAAGACTGTGATCGGCCACCGCCCGGACTTTCGCCAGGATCGCCTCCGGCTTGTCGGCGGGCACATTGCGCCAATCCAGGTGTTGCACCACTTCGGCGGGGGTCACGTTGCTACTGCTCTGGTCGGTATATAGCAAGGTTGGCGCCACGCTCGACGGGCCGAGGCCGGGGTGGTCCGGGTCGGTGATCATGGGCAGCAATTCCAGGCCCTGCAAGAAACGGCCCAGCGCATAGAGCGGATTGGCGCCCTGCGCGGGCACGCTGGCGTGCACCGAGCGCCCGCTGAAAGTAACCACCACCTCCACCCGCCCGCGATGGCCGCGCATGATGCGGTTCGTGGTCGGCTCGCCCAGGATGCAGTAGTCGGTCTGCACCTCCTTGACCAGTTCGCGCGCCCCCAGCCCGCCGACCTCCTCCTGCACCACCGCCGAAACAACGCAATCGTTGGGCAGGGGCCGGCCCAGGCGTTTGAGCGCGGCCACGGCATGGATCTGGCAGGCCAGCGGCCCCTTCAGGTCGCTGGCCCCGCGCCCCCAGATCGCGCCGTCGGCCACCGTAGCCTCGTAGGGCGGATAGGGCCAACGCGCCGGGTCGCCCACGTCCACGTGGTCCATGTGCGTGTTGAACATGATGCGGCGGGGCCGGGCCCCGGCAGGCGGCGCGGTGGCGCGCACCATGCCGATCACGTTGCCCGTGGCGTCGCGCCACACCTCGTCGAAGCCCAGGCGCTGCATCTCGGCCTCGACCAGGGCTGCCACCGCGCCTTCCTCCCCCGACAGGCTGGGCGTCTGGATCAGCCGGCGGGCGAACGCCACCATTTCCTCGCGGCTGCTCGTGGCGAGTGCCCGTAGCTGCTCATTGCTCATGCTTCGCGGCTCCTTTCGACCGTGTTCCACGACAAACAATTGTGGTTGCGGGGCAGCGGGCTTGGCATAGGGTTTGCCCCAGGATATATATACGTTATACTGATGTATATTGCTACCACTTGCGTCCCGACGCTGACGCCGGGACAAGGAGACACGACGATGGCTACCGAGAACCGGGACGACACCGTATCGCCCGGCGCCACCCCTGCTGGCCACTCCACAGTCCCGCCCGCGGAGAACGGCAGAAAGAAGATCAAACGGGACCGCAATCGCCTGGCGCAGCGGGGCCAGGCCCGCGCGATGAACGGCCAATCGGATATCCGCACGCCGCTGGTGGGACCAGGCGCCACCATCGGCGCCCAGCGCCCCCCCGGCCCCGGCATGGAGCCGAATCCCTCGCTTAATAACGCCGCGCGCACCGGGCGTGCGACGGAAGACGAAACGCTATTCTCGCGGCCCGAACTGAGCCGCCCCGGCAGCATCGATTTCACCGAGACCGATCCCTGGCGCGTCTTCCGCATCATGGGCGAGTTCGTCCACGGCATCGACGTGCTGGCCCATATCGGCCCGGCCGTCGCCATCTTCGGCTCGGCCCGCGTGCGCGAGGACGACCCCGACTACCAGGAGGCCGTGAAACTGGCACGCCTGCTGTCCGACGCCGGCCTCGCCGTGATTACCGGCGGCGGCCCCGGCATCATGGAAGCGGCCAACAAGGGCGCCTCCGAGGGCGCCAGCGAAAGCGTGGGCTGCAATATCGAGTTGCCCCGCGAACAGGGCACCAACAAGTATGTGCAGATCGCCGTCAACTTCCGCTACTTTTTCGTGCGCAAGACCATGTTCATGAAGTATGCCGAGGCTTTCGTCATCTTCCCCGGCGGCTTCGGCACGATGGACGAACTGTTCGAGGCGCTGACCCTGATCCAGACCGGCAAGGTCCGCAACTTCCCGGTGATTCTGTTCAACCGCGCCTACTGGCAAGGGCTGATCGACTGGATGCGGGCCACCATGCTGCCCGGCGGCAAAATCGAGGCCAAAGATCTCGATCTGCTGATGATCACCGACTCGGCGGAGGAAGCCTGCCAGCGCATCATCGATTGTTACAACGACGAATGCTGGACCGGCACGACTGTGGTCAACGATCTCGCGGGCGCCCCCGCACCGCTGGTCCCGAACGGCGCAACACCGGCTGCGCGCAAAGCCGACGCCGAGTAACCAAAACGGACAACACAATAATGTAACCGCAATCGGACAGGAAGTACCGTGTGAACGGCGGGCTAATACACAGCATGTGCCATGCCGGGCGGAGCTAGCGCTTGGTCTCTAATGGGGGCATCCCGGCGGCATCCGGCGGGTCCGCGCCAAACAAAACGGTGACCTTGACGGGGAGTAACGTATGAGCTACTACTACTCGCTGCGCGGGTGGCTGGAAATCGACAGCAAATATTCCACGCTGCTTATGTCGAAAATCCAATGGCTGCGGAGTTTGCATGCGCCGGACTCGGCTGAGGCGGTATATATGGAAGGATGGTGCGGCCCTTGCGGTGGTGGAATCGAAAGCCACTACTTGTTCTACGGAGCCTATGTGCAGGAGCGCGGGCTTGATGTCTTCAAGCAGGTATTAGATGAGTTGGCGCGTATGCGCTACGGCATATCGGGATATTTCCACGCAGAAGGAGAAGATGGAGGCCGGAACTACGAGTACACCGTCGCGGACGATACGTGGCAGGTGAACGAGGCACGCTTGCGCGTTAAACCAATTCCCGCCGATGAGGGGATCTTGCTGGGCCAGGTATACAGTCAGCAGGACGCCACCGCCAACATCCTGCGGATGCTGACAGGCGAGCAAATGGTCGAACCAGGGGTACAGGGTCTCTGGTCAATCAAAGATGTGCTGGCGCATCTCACCGAATGGCAACAGCGTGTATCAGGATGGATACTAGTCGAACTGCAAGGCGAGACGGTCGGCCCCGACCAGATCCCACCTCTCGCAGCCCGCGATACCCTTAACGAAGCCTCATACTATGTGAATCGGGATCGCCCATTGGCCGATGTACTGGCTTATTACAAGGCGGCGAACCTGGAACTAATACAATTGATCGCCAGGCTACCCGACGCCAGCCTGTACTGGCATATCACCGAAAACATTGTGGAGCATTTCCAGGAGCATCGTGCGGCCATCGAAGCCTGGATACAGCGAACATACCCGGCCCTGTGGCCGCCGGCGCGACCGAACGAGTAATCAGGTAGGCCCAACAGCAGGTGAAACCACCGGCCAAGGGCCTGATTCGCTAAACTGCGGTTGACGCCGGCCCGGCCAACGTGATACAATTACCCCCGGCTAGCTGCCTCTTATGTTGGTCCGGCTATAATCCCAGCGATGTCCAACCTGCGCCTGCGATCCCCGGTTGTACCCCGGCGACCCCGGCCGCTCACCCGCTCACGGAACCCATGACCGCGTCTCGATCCACCTGGCTGAATCTCACACTGCTCCGCCGCCTGCTGGTTGTGCCCGCCGCGGGGCTGGCGCTCTACGCCGAGCGCCTCGCCGCCGATGCACGGGGCGCCGCGCCGGCCCCACCCCAACTGAGTTGGGCTTTGTTTGCCCTGGCCGCGCTCGTGTTTGTGATCGCCGCCTGGCCGCCACGGGCGCTACGCGAATCGCCCGGCCTGCGGTTCGGTGTGGCGCGGCGCGCGCTGGCCCAACCGCTGCGCTTCTGGGCACCGCTGGGCCTGGGGCTGGTCTGCGCGCTGCTGGCGATCCCGCTGTTCATCACGATCAACGCCGCTCCGCCCGCTTCGCCCATCGGCGAACCGGCCAACACGGGCGCCTGGCTGCTCTGGATCGCGGCGCTGCTGCTGTTCGGCGCGGCCTGGGTGGTCTGGGAGCGCAATACGCCCGCGCCCCCCGCCGGCACCCTGCCTGCCTCTAAAGAGGCACCGCCCGCCGACCGGCTCCCGGTCCGGATCGAGTGGCTGGTGATGGGCGTGTTGCTGCTGGGCGCGCTGGGGTTGCGGGTGTTCAGCCTGGACAACGTGCCGCCCGGCCTCTGGTTCGACGAGGCGCAAAACGGCATCGTCGCCCAGCGCCTGCTGGCCCCCGACGCCCCGCACCCCACCTTCATCGGCGATCTGACCCAGATGGGCGCGCTCTATTTCTATATCCTGGGCGTGGTGCTCAAGCTCGCCGGCACCGATATCTGGCCCTTGCGGCTGCTGCCCGCGCTGGCCGGCGCCGTCACGGTGCCAATGATCTACCTGATCGCCGCGCGGCTCTATGGCTGGCGCGCGGGATTGGCGGCGGCGGGTGTGCTCATGGTCTCGGCCTGGAATATCACCTTCAGCCGCTTCGGCATGGTCTCCATGACCACCGTGGCCCTGGACGTGGCCGTCTATCTGTGCATGGTGCAGGCGCTGCGCACCGGGCGCCTGGGCTACTACGCCGGGGCCGGGGTGCTGCTGGGCCTGGCGATGCAGGGTTACTACGTGAGCCGCCTGGTGCCGCTGGTGCTGCTCGTGTTGCTGGTGCATCAGTTGATCAGCACGCGCCTGCGCCTGCTTCGCGCCATCCGCGTGGGCATCGTGGTGTTCGCGCTCGGCGCGCTGCTGGCCTTCCTGCCGGTCGGCCTGTTTGCCATCCAGCAGCCCGACAGCTTTAGCGGGCGTGTCAGCACCGTCTCCGTCCTGAACCCTGAAGTCAACCACGGCGACGCGAACGTGGTGATCGACAACCTGAACAAGCACCTGCTGATGTTCAACTTCCGCGGCGACGCCAATGGGCGGCATAATCTGCCCGGCGCGCCCATGCTCGACGACCTGACGGCGGCGTTATTCTTCCTCGGCCTGGGCGCCTGCCTGCTGCGCGCCTGGCGCTGGCAATACGCCTTCCCCGTGGTCTGGTTCGTCGCCGCCATCTCCGGCGGGGTGCTGTCGATCCCGTTTGAAGCGCCGCAAAGCCACCGCACGCTCGAAAACAGCGTCGTCACGGCGCTGCTGGCGGGGATCGTGCTCGGCGAATTCTGGCAGTGCCTCACTCGTCCCCGGCGGGTAACGGAGGAAGCGGACGAGGCCGCCCCGGCCCGCAAGATCCTGACCCGCGCCCTGCCCTGGGCGGGCCGGGTGCGCCCGAAGGCCGCGGCCACCACGCTGCCCACCCGGCGCCGTCCCGTCGAGGCCGCGGGCACCTTGCCTGTCCGCACGCGCGGGAGCGCAGCCGAAACCGGCGCGCCGCAACCCGCCGTGCTGGCCGCCGTCGCCGAGCCGCAGCCGGCCCACTCACCCCTGGCGGACGGCGAGAACGGCACGCATCCCGGCGAGACCCTGGCGGCGGCGGGTCCCGGCCCGGCAGGGCCTGCGGAGCCTGCCACCATGGCGCTGGACACCGCGGATCAACCCCTACCGTCCGAAACGCCGGAGGCCCTGCCGGATGCATCCCAGGCGCCCCCGGAGGTGCTGGCGCCGGTGCCCGCCGCCGTGCGGCAGCGGCCCAGCCGTAACCGCCTGCTCGCCTGGGCCGTGAGCGCGGTGGGCATCCTCCTCGTCGTGGGCGCGGTTAGCCAGGTGACGATCCCGCGCTACTTCCAGATCCAGGCGCGCGACCGCAGTGTCTGGGGGGATATGTATAGCCCCGAGGCGCAGGCCGCGCGTCTAGTGCGCAGCCTGAGTCCCAACTACCAGGTGTTCGTGTCCTCGGTGTTCATCGGCCTGCCGCCCATGCGCTACCTGGTGCCCGACGCCAACCCCATCGAATGGCCGGGCATGGCCGCCCTGCCCCTGAACGGGGCGGATCGCGACGTGGCGATCATTATCGATCCGCCGCAAGCCGCCGATCTCACGGCCATCGCCCGCATGTATCCGCACGCGAGCTTCGATCCGTTTAACGCGCCCTCCGACCCGTCGCCGATGCTTTACTCCATCCGCATCCCGGCCACCGATATCGCCGCGCTGCACGGCGCCCAGGTAAGCCTCTACGATCCCGGCGCCACCCGTCCGCGCGAAGAGCGCACAACGCCCAACTTTGCCCTCGATTGGGCGGCGGTAGGCAAACCCGGCACCGCGCGCCTGGCAACGACCTTGCACGTCGATCAATACGGCGTCTACAACTTCGACTGGCACCCTGCCGGCCCTGCCGCGGAACCGGCCCTGCTGGTGGACGGCTACCCGGTCCGCTCCGGCGACCCGGTGGCCCTGGCCGTTGGGCTGCATACCGTCGTGGCGACGGACACCGTCGGCACCGCGACCGGCACGGCGCAACTGGGCTGGGGCATGCAGGGCAACGCCGCCCAGCCGGTGCCCGCGGCCAATCTCTTCGATCCGCAGCGCATCGAGCCGCATGGCCTCACGGGCTTCTATCGCCAGGGCACGACCGCCAGCGGCCCGCCGCAGGGCGTGCGCGTGGACAGCGTCATCTCGTTCAACTTCCATCTCCTGCCCATGCAGATGGCGCGCCCGTACAACGTCGAGTGGCGCGGGCGGCTCTATGTGCCGCAGGCCGGCCCGTATGCGCTGGCGACCGAGCAGATCAGCGAGTCCCACCTGTTCGTCGATGGGCAGGAGGTGATCGTCAACCTGCGCGAAAACAACGTGGTCGAAGCGCAACTCACGCTGGCTGCGGGTTGGCACGACCTGCGCTTGCTGTTCATCGACGCCGCCGGCTACTCGCACATGTATCTCTACTGGACCCCGCCGGGCCGCGGGCGCAGCATCATCCCGTCCGCCTTCCTCTGGCCGGAACTGGGGGCCTACCCCACCGTGCCGTCCACGGGCGCCTGGCCCACGCTGGCCGAGTCCGATGCGAGTATCCTGCCGGGCCAGGGCAC
>CBJNAR010000028.1:0-11628 GCA_966434075.1 uncultured bacterium | reverse complement strand
GGGGCGGCGGGTTCGGGTGGGCTGCGGGGCCGCTTGCTGCGGGCCCGTGTCGTGGGCCAGGAAACGCTGCGCGACATCACCGGATCGGTCATCCGCAACGGCTGGCCGACCTCCGTGCGGGGCCGCTCGCTGGCGATCATGAATAGCGTCTTCTTGCATTTGCACCCGATCCGCACCCGGCCGGATGCCATCAAGATGACCTATACCTTCGGCCTGGGCGGACTCTCGTTCTTCCTCTTCCTGCTGCTGACGCTGACGGGCGTGCTGCTGATGTTCTACTACATCCCGGCGGTGCCCACGGCGTACCAGACGATTAAGGACATCCAGGAAATCCAGCCGTTCGGCTATCTGCTGCGCAATATGCACCGCTGGGCCGCGCACGCCATGGTCATTATGGTGTTCCTGCACATGTGCCGGGTCTTCTATACCGGCTCGTTCCGGGCGCCGCGCCAGTTCAACTGGGTCGTCGGCATCCTCCTGCTCGTGCTCACCTTCCTGCTGAGCTTCACCGGCTATCTGCTGCCCTGGGACCAGTTGGCGATCTGGGCCATCACCGTGGGCACCAACATGGTCGGCTCGACGCCGTTCCTGGGCGAGACGATCCGCTTCCTGCTGGTGGGCGATTACACCGTGTCGCAGAACGCGCTCTTGCGCTTCTACACCTTGCATGTCATCGGGCTGCCGTTGCTGCTCTCGGTTTTCCTGGCTGTGCATTTCTGGCGCATCCGCAAGGACGGCTTCTCGCGCGGCCTGACGTTCACGACGCGCATCACCGATCCCGGCGAGAACCTGTCCGCCGGGGCCCGGTCCGCCGGGCGCGCCCGCGAGTGATCATTCGCCCCCTTATTTAGAAGGAGCCCTGTTATGGCTACCGAAAGTCGTCCCGCGCCGGGGGTGACCATTCGCGAACGGAACGTGACCGAGCAGAAGGGCGCGCCGGTGCTGACCGCCTCGCCCCGCACGCGGCCCGTCTCGCCCGCCGCCGTGGAGGCCGACACCGTGCAGGTATGGCCCCACCTGGTCGTCATCGAGTTCCTGGGCGCGGTGGTCTTCACCATTAACCTGATCTTGCTCTCCACGCTGGTCAACTCGCCGCTGGAAGAGCTGGCGAACGGCGATGTTACGCCGAACCCGTCGAAGGCGCCCTGGTACTTCCTGAACTTGCAGGAACTGCTGCTGCACATGAACTCGGCGCTGGCCGGCGTGATTGTGCCGACCGTGGCCCTGATCGGCCTGGCGGCGATCCCGTACATCGACAAGGGCACGCGCGGGCTGGGGGTCTGGTTCTATAACGAGCGCGGGCCGCGCATCGCGGCGTTCTCCATGATCTACACCACCGTCGTCCTGGCCTTCCTCATCGGCTTCGACGTGCCGCAGGGCCGGCTCAAGGACGCCCTGTCCACCTCGCTCAAGCCGGGCGGGTTCCTGGACTGGATGCCGGGCGCGTTCAGCTTCCTGGGCGATGTTCCAACCGCGCACGGTATCCTGGTGGAAGGCATCGCCGGCTGGATTATCCCGACGATCATTATGATCGGCTTCATGATCCTCCTGGTGGTGCTCTTGAAGTTGATGTTCAAGGGCCTGACCACCAGTGAGCTGGTGATCGGTCTGTTCAGCGCGTTCGTCGCCACCTTTGTGATACTCACCTTCGTCGGCACCTTTATGCGCGGCGGCGGCATGACCCTGTACATGCCCTGGGACCCGCGGGCGTCGGGCGTTGTCGGGCACTAAGCACGCCGGCCCGGTTGGCATTAGAGGAGGAAAGTAATGTCGCAGCAAGTACGGACCGAGCGGACCCTGACGCCGCGCGTGCATACCCGGCCCGGTCCCGAGGATACGCAGGGCGGCCTGGTCCAGGGGGCCAGCCGGCGCGATTTTCTGCGCCTGACCATGCTGGGGTCGCTCGGCGTGATGAGCCTGGGCGGGATCGGCGCCTTCCTGGCCTATTTCTGGCCGCGCAAGATCGGCACGTTCGGCAGCAAAATCAGCGCCGGCACGCTCGACGATATCAAGGACGGCGACGTGGTGATGTTCCGCGAGGGCAAATTCTATCTCTCGCGCTACCAGGAGCCGGCGCTGGGCAACAAGGATGTAATCATCGCCCTCTACTGGAAGTGCAAGCACCTGGGCTGCACGGTGCCCTGGAAGCCCGATGAGTCGTTCGGGGCCAACCAGGGGATCTTCCATTGCCCGTGCCATGGCTCGATCTACCTGCGGACCGGGCAGAACGTGGCCGGTCCGGCCCCGGCGCCGCTCGACATCATGGAGATCACCCTGGACGGACGGAAGGTCACCGTGAACACCGGCAAGATCACGACCCGTGTGCAGTACGAGCCGAAGCAAGCCACACCAGTTTCTTAGGAGTGTGACACCGCTATGCGAGATAAAGTGATCCTGGGGGCCACCCTGACGGTCGTGTTGCTGCTGACGCTGCTGGTGTATGCGGCGGTCGATTTCCAGCGCACCCCCGCGGCCCAGGCCAGCGCGCGTGAGCAAGCGGTAACCGCCGGCACGCGCATCTACGCCCAATATTGCGTGCAGTGCCACGGCCCCAAGGGCGAGGGCTGCATCGGCCCGGCGCTGAACCGCAACGTCTGGCGCCCGGAGATCAACGGGGCCGCCAACCCCAACTACCAGCCCGACGACATCCCCACGCTCGTCTATAAGACGATCGAGCGCGGGCGCAAGTCGAACCAGCCCGGCCAGCAGATGCCGGCCTGGTCGGTGGCCGAGGGCGGATCGCTCAACGACCAGGAGATTAACCAGGTCATCGCCTTCATCCAGTATGGCGACTGGGACCAGGTGGTGGAGCACGCGGCGTCGGCCACCGGCCTGGACAAAGATCTGCCCGACTACAGCAGCAAAGGCTTCAACGGCGGCCAGGCCGACCCGGCCAAGCTGGCCCAGGTGAAATCGACCATGCTGGCGAAGGGCTGCCTCAACTGCCACCAGGTGGGCGCCGTCGGCGGCAAGATCGGCGCCGACCTGACCGACGTGGGGTCGCGCCGCACCGCCGATTGGCTGCGCCGCTGGATCCCGAATCCGAGCGCCATGCCGCCGCTGGAACGCGGGCCGAACCTGTGGCTGAACGTGGCGGTGCCCAGCCTGGAGACACCCGGTCCCGGCGTGCCTGTGGCGCCCACGCCGCAGCCTTTCCCGATGAATGCGACCTTCATGCCGACCATCAAGATGACCGACGCGGAGTTGGATTTGCTGGTGGACTACCTGTCGCACGCGCGCACGGGGCAGTAGGGCCGGTGCAGATGCAGCCTGGCCCGCCGGCGGCGCCGCAGCCGCCGGGCACCGGAACTCCGGCGCCCGGCCCCGGCATCGTCGCCCCGATCACCCTGGTGTTTGAACACCCGCTGCACCCGGCGCAACGCCTGGTGATCGACCGGGTGCGCACGCTCATGCAGGTGCACCGGTTCGAGTTGCACAACATCCAGCCCAGCGGCGAATCGATCCACCATATCATCGCCGCGGATCATATCCGCAATATCGAATTGCTCTACGACGACGCGACGCCCGACCGGCTGGTGGCCCAGTTCACGGTCAACTCCAAAGAGGACAAAGAAGCCCTGGTCTGGACTTCGTCGCTGTTTTTCCAATACCTGCATTACCATGTGGCCCGCATTGCCACCGTCAATGGGGCGCCGCATCAGATGGACTGGGAAGCCCAGCAAGACCCGCAAGGCCCCGAGCGCGTGAAGCGCTGGGTCGAGCAGGGGCATTCGCTCATCGAGCGTATGCACGTGACCGAACGCTAATCACGTAGAGGGTACGACTGTATGGAATGGACCAGGTTCACGCAGCCGTTGCAGACGAATCCGCGCTTGCGGGCCGCCGCGTTGCTCGCGGTCTTGCTGGCCGCCGGCGCCTTGTTTAGCCTGGCGAACGTCAGCTTCGTGCGCGCGGCCACCGCCTCGATTACCGTGGCCTCGATCAACTCGCCCGTGCCGGCCGCCGACCCGTTCTCGCCGCTCTGGCAGCAGTCGGCGCCCGCCGATGTGCCGCTGAGCGCGCAGCAGATGTGGCAGCCCGGCGGCGGCAGCGTCTCCGCGGTGCAGGTGCGCGCCCTGGAAGATGGGCAGAATATCGCCTTCCTGGTTTCGTGGGCCGACGCCACGCGCAACGACTATGTGCGGGATATGCCCAGCGACGCGGGCGCGATCCAGTTGCCGACCAATCCGGCGAGCCTGCCGTATCAGTGCATGGGCCAGAGCACCAACGTGGTCAACATCTGGCAGTGGAAGGCCGCCATCGAGAAGACGGCGCACACCAGCGGGCAGCCCTACAACGGCACGCGCAACCTGACCAGCAACGGCATGGGCAAGGCGGTGGAAACGCGCGGGGTGCCGCCGACCGCCACCAGCACCTGGCGCGACGGCCACTGGTACGTCGTCTACGCGCGCAAGCTGGCGCCCGCCGGTCCCGGCACGGCCCCGCTGATGCTCGGCGAGAACACCAATGCCGCCTTCGCGATCTGGGACGGCGCCAAGGGGGAGACCCGCAGCATGAAAGCCGTCTCGACCTGGACTCCGGTGGAACTGCCCGGCACCACCACCAACGAGGCCATGAATCTGGTCTCGCTGGCCATTCTCGGACTTGTCGCCGCGGGGGCCGTCGTTCTGGCCTGGCGCATCATCCCGCACTAGGGCCTCAGGAGGAGCTTGGCGCATGAGCAGAGATTTTCGCGATGTGAATACCGTGACGGCGGGCGTGTTCACCGCTGAACATAGCGCAACCCGCAACTGGTTGTTGTCGGCCATTTTCTGGCTGACCATCGCCGACTTCATCGGGCTGATCGGCGCCATCGAGATGATGAGCCCCGACGCCTTCGCCGGAATCCCCTGGCTGGAGTTTGGCCGCGTCCGCCAGATGCACACCAACGGCGTGCTCTTCCTCTGGCTCAGCATGGCCCAGATCGGCGCCTTCCACTATATCGTGCCCAAGCTCTGCGGCACCCGCCTGCACAGCGAACTGTTAGGCAACATCCTCATGGTGGTGTGGAACTTCGTCGGCATCCTGGCAATTGCCACCCTCTCCAATGGGCTGACCCAGGGTCGCGAGTACGCCGAACTGATCTGGCCCATCGACGTGCTGGTGATGGTGGGCCTGCTCGGCACCGCCTACAACCTGTTCCGCACCATTCTGGCCCGCAAGGAAAAAAAGCTCTTCGTCAGCCTCTGGTATATCATGGGCACCATGATCTGGATGCCGACCCTCTACTTCGTCGGCAACGTGATGTGGGAACCCATTTTCAACTTCGGCACCAGCAACCTGGCCGGGTTCCCCTCGGGCAGCCTGCAAGGCATCGACGACGTGATCTGGCAGTGGTTCTACGGCCACAACGTGCTCGGCTACTGGTTCACCACCAGCGGCGTCGCCATCACCTACTATGTCGTGCCGGTGATTATCCGGTCGCCGCTCTACAGCCACCTGCTGTCGTTGATCGGCTTCTGGAGCATCGCCTTCTTCTACGGGCTGGTCGGCCAGCACCACATCCTGAGCACGCCGACACCCGGCTGGTTGAAAACCCTGGCCGTGCTCGGCAGCTTCGGGCTGTTCATCCCGGTCTTTACCTTCCTGGCGAACATCTGGCTGACGATGCGCGGCAAATGGGGCAAGATCTACGAAAGCGTGTCGCTTAAGTTTATGATCCTCGGCACCATCTTCTACTTTATCACCTGCGTCCAGGGGCCGTTCCAGTCGATCCAGGGCTTCAACCGGCTGATCCACTTCACCAACTGGATCGTCGGCCACGCTCACCTGGCGCTGCTGGGGACCTTCTCGTTCTGGGCCATGGGGGCCATCTACTATATTATTCCGGTCGTGATGCGGCGGCGCATCCATAACCCCGGCCTGGCTGAGATCCAGTTCTGGCTCATCACCATCGGCTTCCTGCTGATGATGATCAGCCTGCAGGTGGCCGGCCTGGTCCAGGGTGCGGCCTGGCTCAACGGCCAGAGCGTGCAATGGACGCTGCCCGAGATCCGCCCGTATATGGCGGTGCGCGCGCTGTCCGGCTCGTTGATCGTGATCAGCGGGATCGTGCAAGCCTGGAATATCTATAAGACCATCACCGAGGGTGAGCGGGTGGTCGGCCTCGCGCCGGGCGCCGCCGAAGCCCCGGCGTAAGCCCCAGGAGGACGCGGAGATCTTATGACTGGCAAACCCGTATTCCGCATGGATATGCCGACGGTGGTCTTCGGCGCGATGATCGTCTTCTGGTCGGTCGTCTTCGTCGTGGTCGCGCTGCCCTATCTGACCTTCCGCCCGCCGCAGTCGGCTGACGCCCGGCCGCTGACGGCGCAGGAGGAGGCCGGGCGCCGGCTCTATGCCGCGAACGGCTGCAACTACTGCCACACCCAGTATCTGCGCGCGCAGGACTGGACCGGCGTGGGGTCGTTCCGCACCGTCGGGCGCGTGGCCCAGGCCGGCGACTACTACTATCAGCAGTCGCCCATGCTGGGCAGCGAGCGCACCGGGCCCGACCTGTCGCAGGAAGGTGGGGTACATACCGACGAGTGGCACCTGGCCCACTTCCGCAACCCGCGCTACACGTTCCCGAAATCGATCATGCCGGAGTTCAGTTTCTACTATACGAACGACCTGCCCAACGCCGAGATCGGCCAGTTGATCGCCTACGTGCAGTCACTCGGGGGCCGGGCCGCCGACGACCGGGTGGCCCGCCAGACGGCGCTGAAGCAAAAGTTGCTCGACGAGCGCGGGCGCGGCAACGAGGCGATCATCCACGAGTGGTTCCCGTCCACCTGGCGCAACGTGCGCAACCCGATGGAGCCGACGCAGCGCTCGCTGGAGCACGGCAAGACGATCTTCCTCACCAACTGCATCGGCTGCCACGGCCTGAACGGCGACGGCAAGGGCCCGGCGACAAGCTGGATCAATAACCCCACGCCGCGCAACTTCACCGACGTGTCGGCGCAGTATCTGTTCAGCGACGGCGAGATGTATGACGCCATCCTGTTCGGCGTGGACGGCACGGCCATGCCGCCCTGGGGCGATATGCTCACGGTCAACGACATCTGGGACGTGACCAACTTCCTGCGGACGATCCCGAACGGCGGCCTGCACCGGAACCCGACCGCGGATATGATGGTCAGCCCCGGCGACTACAAGCCGATCGAGCTGACGCCGGTGCCCGCGCTGCTGACGCCGCGGCCCCAGGAGTCGGGGCTCGGCCAGACCGGGCAGCCCACGCCGCCCGCGCCCACGGCGACGCCGTAGCGACCCCGGCCAGGGGGCGCCGGCCCGCCGCCCCCTAGAAAGCGAGAGCGTGTATGAGCAACAACCGATCGCAGCCGCGTTGGGCCGGCGTTTCGGCGCGGCTGGCACAGGGGGCCGCCGGGCTGGGCACGTTCCTGGTCCTGCTCAGCCAGGCCACGCCCGCCGCCGCGCATGACAACCTGGGCGGCGATGAAATGTCGATGGCGCTCACGATTTTCATCACCGGGTGTGTGTTGATTACCGGCGCCGCCATAGCGGTCTTCTGGGCCTGGCGCACCGGCCAGTTCAATAATGTCGAACAGGCCAAGTACGACATGCTGAAAAACGCCGAGGATCTGGACGACCTGCCGTTCTTCGTCGCGCCCGAGCCGCCGGCGCGGCCCCAAGGAGGATCCCATGCCGCCAAATGAGTCGGACCTGGTTTTGCCGTGGGAGTGGAACTTTCCCCACGAGATGTATCTCTGGGGCTGGATCGCGCTCATGGTGGCGACTATTGTGCTGGCCGCCTGGATGGGGCGCGACCGCAAGCACCTGCCCAACGACCTGGGGCGGAATGTCGAAGACTTCGCCGGCGTGCAGCAGGAGTCGAACGGGCCGTTGCCCATCTATCTGATGATGCTCTATGTGCTGGTCGCCGGGACTCTGGTCGGCTACGTCATCATCACCATCGTCAACGGGTATACCTACTGAGAGCCTAGGAGCATGCCATGGACGTAGAAACACGCTTTACCGAGGCCGATATCCAGGCGGCCCACCGCGATCGGGCGCGGGGCGAATATGGCGCCGAGGAAGAGCCGCTGTATGGCCTGGAAGCGCTGCCCGGCGGGCACGGCGAGGCGCCCATCGAGGAGAGCGTGGCCGAAGAGGCCGCGAGCGAAGCGGGCCGCCCCGGCGAACAGCCCGGCCTGAACCTCACCTGGGGCATCATCCTCGGCGGGGTGCTGCTGCTGGTGCTCGTCACCGCCGTGCTGTTCATTGGCGTCGGTCAGACGTATCAGGCCGACATCGTGACCCATTACGGGGTTAAGTAGAGGTTAAGACCGCATGGCCTATGTACGTACCATGACCTTTGTCGTGCCGCCCGAACGGACCCACGAGTTGCAGCCGGGCCATAACCTGTTCATGGCGGCCGTGAACGGGACCCAGATTGTGGCTCAGAATACCCCCGGCTTTCATCGCGGGGGGGTCTGGATGCAAAATCTGCCGCAGGGCAGCATCAAAGTCGTGTGCTACACACAGTGGTACGGCGTGCCCGATATCGACCGCTATGCCAGCACACCGATGATCCGCGATTTCGAGGCCGATGTGGCGCGCTACCATAGCACGCCGGTCATCGAAGTCTATGAAACGCTGAGCTAAGGCCCTGGGATGTGGAGCTTCATTAGCTGGACCAACCTGGAAGACTTGCTGCTGGACATGGGCGCCGTCCTGGTCGTCACCGTGCTGGTGACGATCTGGGCCGTGGCGAACAACCGGCGGGCGGAGCGGATGCACCATATTCCGCAACCCGAGCCCGGCCCGCTGCCGCCGCTGCCCGTGCCCCAGCCCGAGCCGCCCTCGCCGGTCCCCGGCCCGCCGCATCCCCAACCCCCGCCCCCGGAGCCTCCGCTTCCAGGGAGCCCCACCTAGAAACGAGCCGCACGCTTGCCGACTTCCCTGCACACCTGGCGCAAGATCATGTATCCGCTGATCGGCATACTGATCCTCATCGTCTTTGGGCTGTCGCTCTACGAGACCTATGTCACCAACTTTGGCCCCGACCCCAGCTCCGCCATCGGCGTGCCCGCCGTGGGCGGCGTGCTGCCGCGGGACGATCAGCGCGGCGCCTATGTGCAATTGAAGCCCGGCGCCGATCCCCGCTTCCCCTCCAGCCTGGTGCAATTGTTCGACTCCGATACCCCCGGCCTCTTCACCGCGGACGAAGCGGTGCAGCTCGACGGCCACGCCATCGACGCGGTGATCGTCAGCCAGTCGACGATTGACCAGGATGCCGCGCAGTACCGGGTGTATGCCGTGGGCCAGGACACCCAGGAGACGACGGCCCAGCGGCTCAACAGCGGCCGCATGATCCGCATCCAGCCCAAATCCGGCCTGTGGGCACCGGGATCCTATGTGGTCGATGTGCCGTCCGGTGGCATGTTCGACACCAGCCGGACCTATTACACCTTCACCATCAAATAGGGACGCCAGGGGCCGTTGCGGTAGAGTCGCGCCCCTTATCACAGGAGCCTGCATCGTGAGTGCTATTGCTACGCCCAAAAACGGCAGCTTTGCCCCCTCCGGTTACGCCGACGACCGTGCCGAGGTCGCCGTCGATACCGTCAACGCCGATCACGGCCTGCCGCGCTTTTTCTTTGCGGCGGGTGTCGCGCTGGTGATCAGCGCGATCCACGGCATTTTGCAACGCCTGCCGATTTTTGCCGAGTGGATCCGCACCGCCGACTACGGCGGCCACATGATCACTAACCTGGCCCATACCCATATCACCATCGTGGGCGCCGGGACGATCAGCCTGACGGCCCTGCTCTATTACATCATGCCCCGGCTGGGGCGGCGGCCCCTCTATAGCGGCACGCTGACCAGCGTGTCGTTCTGGTTCACCGTCTTCGGCGTGTTCGGCTTCTATCTCTCGGTGCTGGCCGTCGGCGCCTACGAGGGCATGATGGTCCACGCCGGCTGGCAGTACGAAGCGGCGCGCGACTATCTCGGCGCGTGGCACAAGGCGCCCATCGCCATCACGGCGGCGATCATGGGTATCGGCTACTGGACCTTCACGGCCAATGTCTGGATCACCGCCCGCAACATCGGCAAGTTCCGCCGCGAGAACCCCAAGGAGGGCGCCACGCCCATCGAGTGGCTGCTGGTGCAGTTCTGCGTGGTCTGCGCCACGGCGCTGTTCATCGGCACGGTGCAGGGCGTGTACCAGGTGATGCCCTGGTCGCTCGACTGGCTGCGCGCGGCAGGGCACGCGGGCGAGCTGATCGACCCGATGGCCCACGCGCACATGAACCTGGTCGGCGGCGTGTCGGTCGGCATGATGGCGCTGCTCTACTTCTTCCTGCCGCGCATCACCGGGCGGCCCATCTACAGCTACAACCTGGCCCGCTTCAGCTACTACAGCGTCGTCATCGGCGTGTTCGGCTTCTGGCTGGTGGCGATCACCCTCGGCTTCGTCGAGGGCACGCCCGTCGTCGAGGGGCGCATGACCTATGACCAGATCCGCGCGCAGGTGGGGCTGTGGCACACCATTCCCCTGGTGACGGTGGCGACGATCATGGGCATCGGGTTCTGGGCCTTCATCGCCAACATCTTCCTCACGCTGCGCCAGGGGCCGGCGCCCGACGCGCCCAGCGACCGCTGGCTGAGCCGATTTGTCGGCCTCAGCGTCTTCGGCCTGCTGCTCGGCACGATCCAGGGCGTGCTCCAGACGATCCCGGTGATCCACGACTGGCTGGAAGAGGCCGAGGGCACCGGCTGGATGGTCATGCCGTTCGCCCACGCCCAACTGAACATGGTCGCGTTCGCCATCCTGGGCCTGGTCACGCTCTCGACCTTCGCCCTGCCCCGCGTGACGGGGCGGCCCCTGTTCAGCGTGCCGTTCGCCAAGCGCACGCTGGCCGTGATCGCCAGCGGCATCTTCGCCACCTACGTGGTCTTCATCACGCTGGGCCTGCTGGAAACGCGGGCTTTCTACCAGATGTTCCCGCAGGGCGAGCACGGCGCCTCCGGGGCGATGGACGACTTCCTGCCGCCCAACACGGCGGTGATCGTGCGCTCTGCCGTCGGCGGCGACTTCGTGCATACGGCGCTGGTGCTGCTGGTGGCCTGCTGGGTGGGCCTGGGCTACTTCATGCTGATGCGCCACATCGCCGGGTCCATCGGGCGGGAAGCGATCCAGGCCTACTGGGATGCTTTCCGCGGGCGCACCGCCGCCGCCGCGCACCAGCACGCCATGCCGCACCCCAGCGCCGTGCCGCAGGATGTGCGCCAGGTGCGGCGCCGCGGCCTGCAACTGGCCTTCTACGAGGTCGCCGCCGGGTGGGCCGGGTTCCTGGGCATGGGCTGGCTCTTGAGCGGGCGCGGCGTCATCGGCGTCATGGTGCTCTCGGTCTGGGCCGGGATGTACTGGGCCAGCCTGCATTACGGGACGAACCACCGTCTTTATCCCGCCACGGGCAAGGTCTTCACGTTCTGGCGGTTCGCCGTGCACAACTTCGTGGTCCTCGCAGGCGTCGTGCTGGGCCCCACCCTCCTCGGACGGCTGGCGCCCGACGTGGCCGGGACGCTCGTGCCCACGACCGGTCCGGCCGCCGTCGTCCTGGACGGGATCTCGACGCTGGCCGTCGCGCTGTTCCTGCTCGTGGCCGGCATGGAGGTGGA
>CBJNAR010000027.1:0-11643 GCA_966434075.1 uncultured bacterium | reverse complement strand
TCAGCCGGGCCGAGTTGGCGATCACCGGGATCGACGACAGTTCGTGCAGCAACGCCCCCGTCACGGGGGACAGGATGCCCGGGATCGCCAGCCCGACCGCGAGGGCCAGCACGCCGAGCGAGAAGACCAGGTTCTGCCGGATGGCGCCCATCGCCTGCCGCGCCAACCTCAGCAGATGGGGCAGCCGGGCCAGGTCGTCCGCGAGCAGGGCGATCTCCGCGGTTTCGATAGCCACGTCCGTCCCGCCCAGCCCCATCGCGACCCCAACGTCCGCCACGGCCAGGGCCGGCCCATCGTTGACCCCATCGCCCACAAACGCCACCCGCCGCCCCTCCGCCTGCAGGCGCTGGACGATCGCGACCTTCTGCTGCGGCAATACGTCCGCGTATATCTCGCTGATGCCCACCTGCTCGGCCAGCCGTGCCGCGGTGGCCTGGTTATCGCCGGTGATCAACACCGTGCGCACGCCCAGTTTCTGCAGCCGTTCCACCACGCCGCGGGCTTCGGGGCGCAGCGTATCCTCCAGCACCAGCAGGCCCACCGGCGCCCGGCCCGCCACGACCCCGACCACCGTCCGGCCGGCCGCGGCGAAGACGTTCGCCTGGGTCTGCAGATCCACGGGCATCCCAACGCCGTACTCGCTCAAGAGCTGTGGGCGCCCTAGCAGTACCGGCTGCCCCGCCAGCGTCGCCCGCACCCCGGCCCCCGGCAGCACCTGGAAGTCATCCGGGTCGGGGATGGCCATGCCGGCGCCGGCGGCGGCCTGCACCACCGCGCGGCCCAGCGGGTGCTCGCTGAACTTCTCGGCGACGGCCGCCAGCCGCAGGATCTCCAGCGGCGCCACCCCATTGAGCGGAATGGTCATGACCAGCCGGGGCGCGCCGTAGGTCAGGGTGCCGGTTTTGTCGAAGGCCACGGCGTCCACCCGCGATAACGCCTCGATGGTGGCGCCCTTCTTGACCAGGCTGCCGCGCAGCGCGGCATTCCCGATGGAGGCCACCAGGGCCGTAGGCGTGGCCAGCACCATCACACAGGGGCAGAACACGATCAGGATCGTGATCGCGCGCAGGATATCGCCGCTCCACCACCAGACCAGCAGCCCGAGCAGAATCGCGGCCGGAGTGTAGAGCCGGGCGTACCGGTCGAGGATGCGCTCGATGGGCGCCTTTTGCTCTTGCGCTTCCGCCACCATGCGACGGATCTGGCCCAGCGTCGTCTGCTCGCCGACCTTCGTCGCCCGCAACTCCAGCGCCCCCAGCTCGTTGAGCGTCCCGGCGTAAACCTCGTCGCCGGCTTGCTTCTCGACCGGCAGGCTCTCGCCGGTGATCGCCGCCTGGTTGATCGAGGCGCTGCCCAGCACCACCACGCCGTCTACCGGGACGCGTTCGCCGGAGCGCACCAGCAGGATATCGCCCGGAATCACTGCCGCGATGGGTACGACCCGGTCATGTCCGTCCCGGCGGACGGTCACCTGATCGGGCAGCAGCCGGGCCAGCGCCGCCAATGCGTTCCCCGCGCGGGCCGAGACGAACTCTTCGAGCAGGCCGCCGACCAGCAGTAGCACGGCGACTACGGCGGCGGCCGAGTACTGGCCGATAGCGATGGCCGCGGCCGTGGCCAGGGAGACCGGGATATCCGCGGTGAAGTCGCCTGCACGGATGCCCTGAATGGCCGACCACCAGATATACATCGAGCCGGCCAGCGCCGCCGCGAAATAGAGCGGGCTGCCGGCCTGGGCGGCCTCGTTGAGCCCGGCCGGGTCCTGGATGATCGCCGCCATCAACAGGATGAAGCTGGCGAGCGTGAATAGCGTGCCGGGGGCCAGCAGGAAATCGCGGTAGCGGCCGGCGAAAGTCCGCGGGCCGCGTACGCAGCTAACACAAATCGCGATGGCTTTGTTCGTCATGGCTGGGTTTCTATTCATTTGTTTGTTCAGAGGCTCAGATAGATCGGCAAAAAAGGTCGCCCGGAGCAACGCCTCACGGGTAGGGATGGTCGGGAAGGTTGGTGCGGACATGATCGGCGTGGTAGGCGGCCTCGCGGAACAGCCTGCCGACGTGATGGTCGTCCAGGGAGTAAAAGATCACGTTGCCGTCCCGTTGTGACTTGACCAGACGCCGGTCGCGCAGGATACGCAACTGGTGGGAGACCGCGGACTCGGAGACACCAGTCAGGATAGCCAGGTCGCGCACGCAGAGCGACTGCCCGATCAGCGCGTAGAGAATGCGGGCCCGGGTAGGGTCGGCCAGTGCGCCAAAAACTCTGACCACAAGCGCAATCATATCGTCAGGCAAAGCCGATTCCCGCGCCGCCGCGACGGCCTGCGGGTCGATTGCCTCCAGGACTGGACGGTGGCTCACATTACCTCCCCAAAGTTATCTGCATACCTGTTCAATTAGTCTACCAGAATCGGGCTACCCAATCAAGATTGCGGGCACCCGGCCCGTTCCTCTATCCTGTCTGCTGGAGGTCGCGCTCCATGGGCGCCGTCCTCTGCCTGCGCCCCGCCGGGCCGCCGGGGTCCAGCCGCGCCGGCGGTGCCCAGGCTACCCGCCCGATTACTTGCCGGATTGCCCGCGCTCGCCGGTATTGAGTCCGCCCTGGCTGGGCCGATCGACTGCACGCTCCAGCCGGCTCCGCCCTGGCTCACCCTGGTCGCACCCGCGCGTGCCTGCATCGCCGCTCTTGCGGCTACTGGAGTTCAATTCGGCGGCGCGGTTATCGCGCGGGGCCGCTTTCCCGCGGCCTGCACGGCGACTCTGGCCCCGCCCCATACCTTGCACATTCTGCCCCCGGCGCCCAAGTGCTCGCCCTCGCTCCCGTACCGGTGCGCCCGCGCCCAGACCTGCCGCCCCGGCGGCCCCGCGAGTTCCAGCAGTTGCGCCCGTGCACCTGGGCAAGCTTGCTACCTGTCCCCCAGCCTGGCTGCGCGCCGTCTTCGGGCTCCCGTCCGCTATTGACACCTGCGTATACCGGCCTGTATACCTTCTCGTGCTAGACTAGAATTGGGCGGATGTGTGCCAGACACGGCAGGAAGGCCGGTACAATTTCCTTGGAGGGATCGGTGCTACTGTGGCCACCAGAAGGCCCGCGGTCCATAGGGAAAGCTAATGTAGCATCACGGCCCCAAGAGCGCCGGCGCCGAAAGGGATGGCCCGCAGTGACATGCACGGAGTTGTCAGGCGCCGCAGCTACACGAACAACACAGAGGTGAGCACACGCCGCGCATGCTCGGCTGATTCACACGTACCTGAAGTAAGGCTGCTTGCCTCCAAAACGACTGGTAAGCACCAGAACGGCAACAACGTGGAGCCGCCTGCGCGTCGCCTGGAGGTTCGGCCATGATACCGCAGAGGAGCATTGAGGATAAAGGCGCGACCGCGCTGGCCACTGGGGAGGTGCCCCTAGAGCAGCCCCTGACGATCCTGGGCTTATGGTGGCGTTGGGTTCTAGCTACTGCCGGGATCGGCACGCTGTGCTGGGTGGGAGTTGTTGCTGTCGCGACGATCATGTCGCCATTTGGCCGGTACCTGGCTGGGCTAGTGGTCTTCATCGCTATATTCTTCCTGGGGCGCACGCAAGGCGCGTTATTGCGCAAGTTCGTGCCGCAATCTCTGGGGCCCGACAGGGCGCAGAAGGCCTGGAAGGCGGCCACGATGTCAGGCTTCGCCATCATGCTGCTGGCGACGCCGATGCTCCCAGGCCTGACAAGTACCTACGCCGCCGCCGCGGGCGTCACCAGCAGCATGGCGATCGCCGGCGCCGTGCTTGGCGCCCTCACGGGCACGCTGCAGACGCTCGTGCTGCGGCGCTACTGTCCCAACACGCCGGCACGCTGGTGGCTGCCGGCCAACATTCTGGCACTAGCAGGTGCGGCACTCGCCTGGTGGTTCGTGTTTGCTCTGACTCGCGCCGACGGGCCTCGTATCACCATGACCTGGTTCGGGCCTAGGTTCTCAGATGCCGATGGCCTGAGCGTGCTGGCCAGTGGCGTGGCCGCCACGCTCGTTCTCGCCACGGTTACGGCGACTGGCGTGGCATCGATCTTCCTCCGGTTGACCCGGCAGTCCAACGTTCCGCGGGATCTGGCTATAGGGGGAGGATTGACTGTAGTAACGCTGTTGGGGATTTTCGCGCTGAGCGTGCCTTCGGCCGGCCGGGCAACAAGCATCGTCACCACCGTGATCAACCCCACGTACTATGGTCCAACTCCGACTATAGAGGCCTCCATGCTCGGCCCGAGGAGTATGAGCGTAACAGCTCAACTGTGCGGTACGTGGCACTACGAGCTGTTACCGCCCGACGATAACAGTGGCATGGGCCGGGGCGGGCTGGCTGATGTGGATGTTGTCTCCGAGAACGAAGCGTGGGCAGTATATGGCGCGTCACTGCTACGCTGGCAAGGTAACACGTGGACCGTCGGGGGTGGGCCAGACCTGGGTAACTACGCCGGAATGCCTGTGCGGATCGAGGGCATCGCCCCTGACGATGTGTGGCTCGCGGGCGCGGACAATACCAGCAACTCCGGGCGATCCTGGTTCGCGCACTGGGACGGCATTTCGTGGACTGCTGTTGCGGGGCCGCCCGAGCGGGTCTCCCCGCTGGCCATAGCGGCCGTGGCGCCCGACGATATCTGGGCCGCCGGTAGTAGGTATGCAAACTCCGGGTCGGATGAGGGATCGCCCGGGATCCTGCACTGGGACGGGGCAGCATGGAGGGCGATGCCGGGTCCCGACGACGTGCAGACCGGCAGGCTGTACGGCGTGGCGGCGGCAACGGTGAACGATGCCTGGGCCGTGGGTCAGTTCGGGGGGAGCTCGGTTGTTCCTGGTGCGCTTACCATCCACTGGGATGGCAGCAAATGGCGCCAGGTGCGCAACGCGGCCCCCGGCATGGGCAGCGACAACCTGTCCGCGGTGGTAGCGCTGGCGCAAGACGACGTCTGGGCCGTGGGTACTTTCCTTGATGTGGGTGCTGGGCCGCCGGCCCGCTGGGCGCCCGGGGTCATCCATTGGGACGGGCAGGCCTGGGGACGCATACCGCCCGGGCAGTTGGGTTCAGCCCTGGTCGGGGTGGACGGCGGGCTGTACGACGTGGCGGCAAGTTCGCCGGACAACGTGTGGGCTGCCGGATACAGCGATGGCAGGCCGTTGCTGCTCCACTGGGATGGCCAGCAGTGGAGTGTGCTGCCGGGCCCAAACGTCCGTGGCGAGTGGCGGCACCTGGCCGCGACCGCGGGGACCATCTGGGCCGTAGGTTCAAGCAGCGCCGTGCTGGGGTATGAGAGCGTGCCCATGCTCGGCCGCTTCGTCAGGGAGGCATGCCCGGCAATGAATCCGTAGCCGAGGAGCGCACTGCGGCGGGCGCGGTGCGAGGTTGCGCCGCAGCATGTTCATCAGTGCGCATCCGTGCTGCGACCGAAGCGTACCGATCTTTTCAAACACCGGTGCGGAGGTCTTACTATGCAAGCGTCTGCTGCAATCTCAGCCGGGAGTCCCCCACGGCCCCGCCCCTGGCCCCGGCTGGCAGCCCTTATTGTCTGGGCACTTGGCTCGGTTGTGGCGCTCATGATCGGCTTTCTGTTCATTCCCATGTTCGCAGCGTCTGGGCCTGTGGGCTGGCTGGTGACTGCCGTGCTGGCTGCGCTCCTGTTCGGGCTCGTAGGGCTGGTGCAGCAGGCCGCCCTTAGGCACAGCCCGAACCTGATCGCGGTCGAGACGGCGCGGGGGTGGGCCGGGCGCACGATGCTGGGCGGCGCGCTGGGTATCCTCGCCTATCGGGCGGTGCTCGCGGTGCTCGGGGTCGTCTATGGCGATAGCCCACTCCTGAGAGGGACGGGCGTATTCCGGCCAGGCGGCACCGAGGTCGAGGTAGCCACCACGCTCGCCGGCTTCGCACTAGCCGGTGCGGTGCTGAGCACTGTCCAGTGGCATCCCTGGGCCGATCGGAGCACGCTCTGGCGAGGCATCGGCTGGATACTGAGCGGTGCACTGGGATGGGGCGCGGCCGGCGTGGTTCTGTGGTACATTTACGTGAGCCGGATAGGCAACCGCACGGTCTACTTCGATGACATGTTTATTGGGTTAGCAGCGACGCTGACCGCGATCTTCTGGGCCTCGGTCGTCATTGCGCTGAGCAGCGCGGTGGCGCTGAAGAACCCGCTCGTCTCCAGCGGGCTCTCCGCGCTGGTGTGTGGCGTGTTCATATATCTGACTCTCACGGGCCCAGTAGCCACCGCCTATAAGAACTACAGTGAGCCGCTCTTTACCCAGCGCGAAATCCACCCGCAGCAGCTTCTTTCTGAATATAAGGCCGAAGCGGACTACCTGGTCCTCATAGACTTCTCGGATGATAGCTCCCTGCTGGCCGCCACGGTGCATAGCGAGTGGACGAAACCTGAGTGGACTTGGTTGCGGGAGGCGAATTCCGACTACAAGTCTGTCCGACCGGCGGACCCCAAGATCGTGCTGTGGCGGGTGCCCGATTGGAAGCGCGTGGGCGTCATTCAACCTGGCCAGAACTCAACCTCGCTGGGCCAGTTGACTGTTGGCCAGGGGGCGGGAACCATGCTGGTAGCGGAGACGAGTCCTGAGTACGACCGCGTGTACGTGCGCCGCGCCGATGACAGGAGCCTGGTGACCACGATCGATTTCCGCAATCCACCGGGGCCCCTGCCGGAGGGCTACACGTTCGACCCGGGCACCATGTGGAGCAACGATGAGCTGGTTCGCGTCCGTACGGCAGAGGGCAAGGAGTACCATCTGACCCCCAGACCCGCGCAAAACTGGACTCCACGGAATCCGGAAGACTTCGCCATCTCGCCTGATGGCAGGTACATTGCTAACGGCTACGACCAGGAGTGCCTGCTGTGGGTGTGGACTTTGCCTGACTACAACGCGAACGCGAGCGAGGTCAAGCCATCGGCCACGCCGCAACCATAGACAAAAGCAGGCGCGCCCCAGTACCTGACCTCGTCCAAGACGCTGGACATACAGGCCGCCCCCCCTGGCGGCGGCGGGGGCGCAGGTCGTGATGGACGATGCGCTGGTTGATCCCGCGGTGTTGGCCGCGCCGTGACCATCCTGGCCCCCTACCGGCCCCGCTTGGGCGGGGTGCGCGGCGCCCTGCCGGTCGCCGTGGCGCGCGAGCGGGCGCGCGGGGAGCGAGCGCCGACCTTGGCACCCCTGGTGCCCGCGCAGGGCGGCGCTGATCTGGAAATCGATTCTGCCGCTGCCCGCCCCGCGGGCGGGGCCGCGCAGATCGCGGCCTGCCTGGTGGGCGGTCACCCCCGCACCGCGGTCGCCCGCCTGGCAGCCCGAACAGGGGCGGGCGAGAAGCGTGCAAACTGGGGGCCGTGCCCTTATGGATCGGGCCGAGCCGCCGGTGCGCGGTACATAATCCTTGATCATACAAGATCTCTGACTCGAACAAATGTTTGCAAATATGATGGCCAGAACAGGGCCGGGGAGGGCAACCAGGAGACACGAAGCAGGGATCTTTTAGCGCTGGCGGGAGCAATTTCCGGGCGAGAGGACGCAGAGCATAGGACGGGCGCTGGGGAATCCAGGCTGCCGGCCCGTTGCAGCACACAGCGGTGATTGGTCACGGCGCGCCAAGCCGGCACCGTACCTGTCGCCGAAGGCCGGCAACCCGGCCCGATCCCGCTGCCGGCGTGGCCGAGTGGCCGGAAGTCTCATCCGCGTTGGACGGAGGGTGTGGGCGGCCGTAGTCAACAGCGCGGGCGACGTGCCGCTCGGCTCGATAGGCGCCGCGGGTCGCCCCGCGCAGGGATGCCTGGGGGTGGGCTAGCGACCATGGACGGATCCCAGGGCAAATAGCATAACGGATAAGCTATATTATCCGTCTTATCTGACTGCGCGAATACCTCTCAAGAATCGGCAATGCTGGCGATAGCTTCGATTATGCGTCCCGCCAACGTCGCCCATGGACGCGGCGCCAGCACCGGCAGCCCATGATGTTGCGCCTCGCGGGTCAGCCATTGCCCGTAGAGCCATTTGGCTCGTGCCTCGGTGCGTAGCTCGGCCTCTATGCGGCCCGTGAGACCGCGCCCACGCGCCGTCATGTTCGTCAGCACAACGCTTTCGTCGGGTTCCACAAGAAAGACGGCGCGGAGGTGTCCATTCTGGACATAATCGCGCAGCATCGGGCGCACCAGCAACGCGGGCACAATGCTGTCGCCCTCGATCACCACGGGCGCGACGGTGCCCACATGGTTGGCAACGACAATCTCGATGGCCGCGCTCATGGCCTGGCCCACGGCGATCAACCCGTCGCACAGTTGGTCCGCAGGCCGCTGCCACACCGCGGGCGTATCCAAGAAGAAACGCAAGGCCGCTGTGTCGCCGGCATCGGGCAAGGCGGCCCCGCTGTGTTGCAAGCCCAGGCGCAAATCATCCACCTGCAACCAGGATACGCCGAACTGCAGCCCAAGCTGCCGGGCGACCACCGTCTTGCCCGCGCCCGATACACCGCCAATCAGCAGCACGGTCCAGTGACGTTGGATTGAGTCCGGTACACTCACGTTCAAGTTACTCCAAGTCAATGTTATGTCATGTTCTCCCCCGACAGATAACGGCCTTGCCATAGCCAAGTGATGCGTTCTTGCCCACAGAGGGAACGTCCTCCCCGCCGCCTGGGGTGCCGGCAAATTGTGACCGGAGCAGCGCTATGGTATACTGATCCTCTTGACTGCCGGGTGGCCCGGCAGTCCGCCGATGCGCGCCGAGGGAGGGTACGGGCACACGAGGCATGCCGCTTCAGCCCAACAGCTACGCACAGGATTTAGCCCCGTTGCTGACCGCCGCGCTGGATCAGAACCGCCCGGACAGCCTGGTGAGCTACCTCACCGGCCATAGCGACCTACCCGGCCCGCGCCTGAATCTCACGCTGGTCACGGCGTTCGCCAAGGAAATCGCACGGCGTGTGACGGCTCCCGATCCGCCTGTCGAGCGTATCGAGGCGCTGCTGGACGGCTGGGCGGCGCTTCCGCTCACCGCGGCGCCGGCCAACGACCCCCGTGAGATCCTGCCCGCCTGCGCCGTCCGTTCCTACGGGCAGGTAGCTGTAGTCCGGCCCGACTGGTGGCAGGATGAGATCGCCAAGCTCTACCGGGCGGCAAGCGACCCCCGCTGGCGCGTGCGCGAGATCGTCGCCACGGCGTTACAGGCCATGTTGGCCGCCGATTGGGCGCGGACCTATGCGGCCCTGCGCACCTGGGTGGCCGGCGAGAACCCCCTATCGGTGCGCGCGGCGGCGGCAGCGGTGGCCGAGCCGCCCCTGCTGACTAGCCGGGCGCGCGGCGAGGCTGCCCTCGCGATCCAGGCAGCCGCCGTCGAGTGGCTGGCCGACTGCCCACCGGCAGCACGCCGCGATGAGGCGGTGCGCATCTTGCGGCAGGCACTGGGCTACACGCTCAGCGTGGCCGTGGCCGCCGTACCGGAGGCCGGCTTTCCCGTACTGGCCCGCCTGGCCACATCGATGGATCCCGATTTGCAATGGATCGTCCGTGAGAACTTGAAGAAAACCCGGCTACACCGCTGGCCGGACCAGATCGCCGCGATCCATGCGCGGCAGTCGATCGATTAAACCTGGGCCGAGGAGTCATAATGCGCCTGTACGATACGCTCTCGCAAGACTGTAAAGACCTGACCTTTCCCGACGGCACCGTGAAGATGTACGTGTGCGGCGTCACCCCCTACGACACGAGCCACCTGGGCCATGCCCGCGTGGGCATCGTCTACGATACGCTGCGCCGCTTTCTCGAATGGACCGGCCTGCGCGTGCGCTACGTGCAGAACATCACCGACATCGACGAGCCGCTGTTCGAGCGGGCCAAGCGTGACGGCGAGCATTGGCGCGAGCTGGGCGACCGCCAGACCGCCTACTACCTGGAGTCGCTGGCGCGGATCAACGTGCCTCGCCCGGAGATGTACGTCAAAGCTACGCAAGAAATCCCGGAGATGATCCCGCGCATCGCCCGGCTGATCGAAACGGGGCACGCCTACCTGAGCAACGGCACGGTCTATTACAGCATCGCCAGCGATCCCAAGTTCGGCGAAATCGCGCACGCCGATTACCCTACCCTGCTGGCGACGGCGAACGAGATGGGCAACAACCCCAACGACCCCAACAAGCGCGACCCGCTCGATTTCGTGCTCTGGCAGCCGTCGCAGGAGGACGAGCCCGAGTGGCCGAGTCCGTGGGGACCGGGCCGCCCCGGCTGGCATATCGAGTGCTCGACCATCGCCACGGTCCACCTGGGGCCGCAACTCGACATCCACGGCGGCGGGGCCGACCTGATCTTCCCGCACCACGCCTGCGAGATCGCCCAGGCCGAGCCGGTGACGGGTGTGGTGCCGTTTGTGCGCGCCTGGATGCACGTCGGGCTGGTGAGCCTGGGCGGCACCAAGATGTCGAAGTCGCTGGGTAATATGGTCTTTGTGGACGACGTGTTGCGCACCAACTCGGCCAACGCGCTGCGCCTGGCGGTGCTGGGCCGGCCCTATCGCGCCGAGTACGAGTACAAACACGAGGATGTCGAGAGCGCCGAGCAGCAGGTGGCGCGCATCGTCGCGGCGCTGCACGCAAGCGGCGGTACTGGGGCCGCCCTCGATGCGGCCCCGGCGCGCGAGCAGTTCCAGGCGGCGCTGGAGGACGATTTCGACACGCCCCGCGCCATCGCCGCGCTGACCGATCTCGCCGCCAGGATCAGCGAGGCCGCAGACGCCGGGCAAAACGTCCACACCGCGCAGGCCACGCTGCGCGAACTGGCGGGCGTGCTGGGCCTGGTGCTACCCGACTAAAGCGAGGTCCGCCATGACCATCGGCGACATCCAGCAACAGGCCCGCGACCTGTCGGCCCGGCACGGCTGGACCGATACGACCATCGCGGAACGGGTGACGTTGCTTATAGGAGAGGTCCAGGAACTGGCTGAAGAAGCGCTGCTGCTGGCGATGCAGAACGACCCCGCCGATCAGGCGGCCACGCGCACGCGCCTGGGTCTGGAGATGTATGACGTGGTCTGGAATCTCTGCGACCTCGCCAACATCGCCGGAGTGGAGCTGGAAGCCGCCTTCGCCGCTAAACAGGCGATCAACGCCCAACGGACGTGGCCCAAGTGACCTTGCTCACTGTAGGAGCCGGTTTGCAACCGGCCCGCGCCCGACGTGATTTGTTCGCTGTAGGGGCCGGTTGCAAACCGGCCCGCGCTACCCGCCGCACTAGACAGGGACGATGAAGACCTATGCTACAAGATAAACCGCTCGCCCCGCCGGAGACCCGGCAGGAACCGGTCCGCGACACACTGCATGGCCGGACCCTTGAAGATCCCTTCCGCTGGTTGGAAGACAGCGGAAGCGCCGCCGTCGCCGAGTGGACGGCGGCGCAAAACGCCTATACTGAAGCGATGCTCGGCCAGGTGCCGGGGCGCGAGGAACTGAGCCGCCGGCTGGCCCAGATGCTGGAGATCGGCGCAGTGCAGGTGCCGGCCGCCGGGGGCAACCGCTATTTCTACACGCGCCGCGACGGCACCCAGAACCAGCCGGTGCTCTATGTGCGCGAGGGCCAGGACGGCCCGGAGCGCGTGCTGCTGGACCCCAACACGGCCAGCGCGGGCGGCACCG
>CBJNAR010000026.1:0-11838 GCA_966434075.1 uncultured bacterium | reverse complement strand
TCGAGCTCGCCCGCCAGGTAGCGGTCGTAGGCGGCCAGGTCAAAGAAGCCGTGGCCGCTCAGGTTGAAGAGGATGGTCTTGCTTTCGCCCGCCTCTTTGCAGCGCAACGCCTCGTCGATGGCGGCGCGAATCGCGTGGGCCGACTCCGGCGCGGGCACGATGCCCTCGCTGCGGGTGAAGCGCAAGGCCGCCTCGAACACCGGGTTCTGCGGATAGGCCACCGCCTCGATGGTCTGCGCCTGGTAGAGATGGCTGATCAACGGGGCCACGCCGTGGTAGCGCAGGCCGCCGGCATGGATCGTCTGCGGGACGAAGCCGTGGCCGAGCGTGTGCATCTTGACGATGGGCGCCATGCGCGCGGTGTCGCCGAAGTCGTAGGCATAGACGCCGCGGGTCAGCGTGGGGCAGGCCGCCGGTTCCACCGCGACGATGCGCAGGTTGGGCGACTTGCCGGTCAGTTTGTCGGCCACGAAGGGGAAGGCCAGGCCCGCAAAGTTGCTGCCGCCGCCGACGCAGCCGATCACCACATCGGGGTAGGCGTCGGCCATCTCCATCTGCTGCTGGGCCTCCTGGCCGATGACCGTCTGGTGCATCAGCACGTGGTTGAGCACGCTGCCGAGCGAGTACTTGGTGTCGTCGCGGGTAGCGGCATCCTCCACCGCCTCGGAGATGGCGATGCCCAGGCTGCCGGGCGACTCCGCATCCTGCTCCAGGATGGCGCGGCCCGCGTGGGTCTCCGGGCTGGGGCTGGGGATGACCCGCGCGCCGAAGGTCTGCATCAGCGAGCGGCGGTAGGGCTTCTGGAAATAGGACACCTTGACCATGTAGACCTGGCACTCCAGGCCAAACATCTGCGTCGCCATGGCGAGCGCGCTGCCCCACTGCCCGGCGCCCGTCTCAGTGGCGAGCCGTTTGACACCCTCGGCGGCGCTGTAGAAGGCCTGCGGCACGGCGGTGTTCGGCTTGTGGCTGCCGACGGGGCTGACGCCTTCGTATTTGTAGAAGATGCGCGCGGGCGTATCGAGCGCTTTTTCGAGCCGGTGGGCGCGATAGAGCGGCGTGGGCCGCCAGAGCCGGTAGACAGCCTGGACCTCGGTGGGGATCTCGATATAGCGCTCCTGGCTCACTTCCTGGCGGATGATCTCCATCGGGAACAGCGGCGCCAGATCGGCGGGGCCGACGGGCTGCATGGTGCCGGGATGCAGCACGGCGGGCAGGGGCGTGGGCAAGTCGGCCTGGATGTTGTACCAGGCGCGCGGCATGGCGCTTTCGTCGAGCAGATACTTGGTGCGGTCGCCCGGCAATTCGCCCGGCGTGTGCGGGGCGGCGGGATTGGTTACGTTGACCATCGGTTTCTTTCCTCCACTTCCCGGTTAGTTAGGTGTGCTCCGTGGAGGCGATTGTAGCAGGTTCGCCGGAGGCCGTCAACGCAGCGCTGCCCCTCTCGGTCGAGAAGTTCATCGCGAAGCAACGAAGAACGCGAAGACGATGTATAGCTGTTCTTCGCGTCCTTCGCGCGTTCGCGGTGCATAGTAGAATTATTCCAGCCCGCCGTGCTGCTGCAAAAAGTCCAGGATGCGGGGTTGGGTGGCAAGTCTGCGTTCCGCTCAGGGCAGCGCCGCGCGGGCGACGCGCGCTTGCAGGATGTCGAAGTGTGGATTGCGGGCCAGGGCGCGCGAGAGCAGCATACGGGCCTGGGCGGTGTCGCCGAGGCTCTTGGCGATCATCCCGGCGTGGTAATCCAGCAGCGCATCCTGCGTGCCCAGTTTCATGGCCTGTTGCATGGCCGCCTGGGCTTCTTGATACCGGCCGTTCTTGTAGAGCGCCCACGCCTGGGCATCGTAGCCGTAAATATCCTTGCGCGCCGTTAGTTCCTGGGTCGTCAGCGCCAGGGCCTCGTCCAGCTTGCGGTCATGGTTGGCGTCGAAGAGCGCCAGTTGCCGGTTGTAGATCACCTTGTTGATCGCCGCCAGCTTGCCGATGAACTCGACCGTGTCGTACTGCTGCTGGGCTTGAGCCGGTTGCCCGGTCAGCGTATAGAGATCGCCCAGGGCGGCCAGGAAATCGGGCTGCGGGATGATGGCGACAGCCTGCTGGTAGTAGCCGATGGCCTCGGGGTAGCGTTCCTGCGCGGCGCGGGCCTTTCCCAGCCCGGCCAGGGCCAGGTAATAATTGGGAAACAGGTCGAGCGCCTGGCTGTAGTAGCCCGCGGCCCGGTCGGGGTTGCCCGTCTGGAAATAGAGTTCGCCCAGTTGGAACTGATACCAGGCGGCACTTTCGCCGGTCAGCGCCAGGTCCTGGGCTGCGGCGGTGGCCTGCTGCATCAGGGCAATCGCCTGGTCCGGGTGGCCCTGCAGCCAGGCCAGGCGCGACAGCCGGCTCTCGACCGCCGGGCCGGGGTTGCGCTGGTTCAGACGCTGGTAGGCGGCTTCGGCTTCCTTGTAGTTGCCCAACTCCAACTGGGCGTCGCCGATGGTCGCCAGCGCCGAGACGATATTGGGGTGCGCGGCGTAGACCTGGGTGGCCAGGGTCAGCGCCCCCGTGAAGTCGTGTTCGGTATAGTGGATCGCGGCCAGGTAGGCTTGCGCGCCCTCGTAGTCGGGATCAATCGCCAGCGCCTGGTGGATCGTGGTTTCCGCCCGCTGATACTGCGCGATGTCGCCTGTCTCGCGGGCCTTGTGCATGAAGCTTCCGGCCAGAAAGGTCATGCTGATGAAATCGCGCGGGTCCCGCGCCACGCGCGCGTCCCAGAAAGCGATCAACTCGTCGGTGGTCTTCATGCCCACCCCGCCGCTCACATCGTCGCCGTCCAGCGCGACGGGGGCCGCGGGCGCCGCCGGGGCCCCGGTGGCCCCACGTTTGACCACATACGACGCGCCGATGATAAGCAGCACAGCGCCGACCAGAAAAACCATTCTGCGAGGAAGCATCTTTCCCTCCAGAGCCCAGTTTTGAGGGAGAGGCGGGGAATCGGTTACCCCGCCCCTCCCCGGCCGCGAGGCGCCGCGTCGCTTAGTGGTTCGGCGCGCCCAGATACGGGAAGCTGTTGTGGAACGTCGAGTCGTTGGCGACGCAGTCGGTTGTGACCGCGCCGTTGGTGAGCAGACCGAGCTCGATGTCGATCACGTCATCGCTCAGGCGCCGCCCATTCGGGAAGCCTTCAGCCGCGGACGTATCGTAGGTCAGCACGTCGGGCAGCAGGAAGTCGGCGAGTTGGCCGGCGCGGGTGGCGTCGTTCCCTAGCGCCTCCAGCACAGTGATGAACTGGGCGCGATAGTCGCGGCGGTCGTTACGCGGGCGCCCGACGTTGTAGAGGTCTTTGCCCGGATCGTTGTGGTTGTTGAAGACGGTATTGATGGCCGGGCGACCCATGCGGTCCACCTGGTTGCCGGAGAGGGTGGTGCGCCCCCAGATGCCCAGGTTGCGGCCCAGGGTGCTGGTCGGCACTTCGAGGACGATCGAGGCGACGTTCAGGCCCAGGAAGAAGTCGGTGCCGACGCCGCCGGGGCAGAACGTGAGGTTGTTACGGAATGCCGCCAGGTCAAAGAAGAAGGGATCGTCGAACACGCCCGCCCGGACCCGGCCGCCGCCGCGGACGGAAAGGGTGCTGTCGGTCCAGCCCTGGGCCAGGATCACGCTCGCCCCATCCTGGGGATTATCCGCCACATTATCCGAGGGATCTTTCGCGGCGGGCGCGTCGGTGGCGAGATCTTTGTCGTCGAGGCACTCGCGCCGGGGCGAGCAGCGCAGAGTCAGGCGCTGCTTCCCGCTGGCGTTCGGGGCGGAGAAGGTGACGCGGTAGACCAGGGTATTCGATTCGGAGTCGTTGCTCGTGGCCGGCTGGTCGCCGTGGCCGTTGCGAATCACGCGGATCTCGTACGCGGCCGTCGAGCGGAAGCTGGTGGGGCTAAGCACGCCGGCCGCCGGGTCGACGTTCATGATCAGCACGGTGTTATGGTGGTTGGACGGCGACTCGAAAGCGTACACGTCGGTGATGTCCATCCGCCCGTCGGCTTCCGCCAGGGGACCGTCCAGGTGATCGGCGCCGCGAGAGACGATTGGGGCCAGGCCGACCATTAAGGACAGCACCGCCACGGCAACGGTCACAATCGAGAGTAGCTTTTTCATTGGATGCTCCTCTATCCTGTAGTAAAGTGTTGTGCGCTCCGCTTGGAGACGCAGCCAGGCATTGCCCTGTGACCCCCGGAACAGAGGCGCGCCTGCGCCCGGAACTAATTCAAAGCAGCACCTCCTTTCCCATGTTGCTCATACCGGTTCGCGCGGCAGCCCGCGCCCTGCCGGCGCCGGAGCAGGCGGTGGGCCGGGCGCCGGCGCCGCTGCCGCGCGGGGCGGCAGGGCAGGGACACGGGGCCAGGCGCTAATCCGCGGCCAGGCCGATGGCGGTGAAGGGTAGGACGATCTGGGCCGGGTCCACCACCGAGGTCAGGCTGCCGTCGGCGCCGATGCGCCAGCCGCTGAGGGTGGCGGGACCAGGCACGGGCAGCAGCAGCCGCGAGTCGAGCACGTACAGATAGCGGCCCCCGCTCAGCGCTTCCTCCAGCGGGAAGGTATCGGGCGGCGTGGTGCCGGTGACCCCATCGGCGTCCAGCAGGGTGATCGTGCCGTCACGCCCGATGCTGTAGCCGGAGATGCTCTGGCTGTCGGCGTTCGAGGTATAGGCGTAGCGCCCATTGGGCGTGATGACCATCCAGCACGGCGCGATCTGGTGGTCGGGCACGGCGGGGCCGAGCGCGTGGATGGTGCCGTTCTGCAGGCGATAGGCCGTCGCCGCGCCGGTGCCGTTCGCGCCACCGGCCGCATCGGCGACGATGAACTCGCTAGGCCGCTCGGGCCGGTCAAAGGCCATACCGAAGGGGATGGCGCCTACCGAAGCGATGGTCGTCGGCGCGCTCAGGCTGCCGTCGTGGCCCACGCGATAGAGGTCGATGAGGTTGGTGTCCTTCTCCGTGACCAGCAGGTACCGCCGATACGGATCGAGCAGCACCTGGGCCGGATTGGGATGCGCCGCGCTCAACGGCCGGGTGGATCCGGCGATGGGATGCAGCGTGCCGTGGGCATCGACGCGGAAGCCGGTCACGTTGGCCGCAACCGCCGGGTTGGCGTTGGCCGCGTTCAAGACGTAGAGCAGGCCGCCGCCGTAGGTCAGGCTGACGGGGCCGGAACCGCCGGACGGGAAGACCCCGGCCAGGCTCAGGCGCCCGTCGTGGACATCGACCACCGAAATCTGGTCGCTCCCGGCGTCCGCGGCGAACAGGCGGCCTCCCCGCTGCGCGCCATTGTCGACGGCATCAGGCGCGACCGGCTGGTCATCGTCGCCCGTCGATCCGCCCGCGCGGATCAGCGACCCCTGGGTGCCGTTGGAGAAGGCGGCCAGGCTACCCATCCCGCCGATGTCGGTCGTGCCCGCCATGACCAGCGCGCCGTCGCTTTTACGGTTGAAGACGGTGATGGAGTTCGGGCCGGCCAGGTTGTTGTTCAGGACATAGACGTGTCCGGCGGAGTGGCCGTCGGGCGCGGCAGCGGCCTGGAGGCCGGCCCCCAGCGCGGTGGCTGGAGCCGCCAGGAGCAGGGCCACCGCGGCATAGGCCAGGCGGGCCCGAAAAGATGTCAGGCGCATACAAGTAGCCTCCTCAACGTGGCGGGGACAGCAGGGCCGCACTCCTGCCCCGGCCAGTGGATGTACCGTGTAGCGACTCGCCTTCCCGAGAGACACCCTTTCCGGGCGGCATGGATCGGCACCTCCGGCTTGCTCCGGAGCAAGCCGGAGGTACTCCGTCTTAATACCCGCGAACCCGCATTTTGGATTGCGCCCCGGCGGGCATGCCGGCACCGGGGCGATCCGGTCATGTGGGTGGTCCGTGGAGCAGCCGCCGGGTTTGGGTGAGGAAGGGAGTACTACGGCGTGTCATAGTGAGCATATAGCCGCTTGCTGCTCATTTTCCAGCCCAAAAACTGTTCACTTTATAGCCGCAGTGAAGGCCGGATAGCCCGGAGGCTCAAGCCTCCGGCTACCCTTACGAAGGCCGCCTCCGCGGCCTCCCTCGCCTTGCCGCGCCGTGGCGGGGATGCTAGAATAGAGCTACCACGTTGAGGAGAGAATCGGGGCTACCCATGCTTTTTGTGCTCTATGGATCGGATCGCCTGGCCGTGCGCGAGCGGCGCGAGGCGTTGTTGCGCGAATATCTGCCGCCCGGCGACGACACGGCGCTGTCGCGGCTCGACGGGCAGAAGTGCAGCGCCGATGAACTGGCCCGCGCCGTGCAGGCGTTGCCGTTTTTCGGCGACCGGCGCATTGTGCTGGTGGACGACCTGCTGACGCGCTTTGAGTCGAAGCGCCGCCGGGGCGGCACCGCGGCGGACACGGCGGGCGAGGAGACCGGAGCCGAGGAGAGCGAGACGCCCGCGCCCGCCGCTAAAAACGATCCCGCCCGCCCGTTCATCCAGGCCCTCAGCAGCATCGCGCCCACCACCACGGTGATCCTCTGGGAGCGCGGCACCCTGCTCAAGAGCAACTCGCTGCTGAAGGCGCTGGCAAAGACGGCCACGGTCGAGAGCTATGAAGCGCCCAAGACCGGAGAGATCGAGGATTGGATCTTCGCCCGCGCGCGCAGCAAGGGCGCGCGGCTGAAGCCCGACGTGCCCCGGCTGCTGGCCGAGCACCTGGGGGGCGACCTGGAGGTGCTGGACGAGGAACTGAACAAGCTGAGCCTGTTCGCCGGGGCGGGGGAGATGGTCGACGCGGCGATGGTGCGCCTGCTGACACCGCAGACGCGCCAGGCCGATACGCTGCAACTGCTGAACGCCGCCTCCGACCGGCGCACCGCGGAGGCCCTGAGCCTGTTGCACGAGTTGCTGGACAACGGCGTGGCGCCGGTGGCGGTCATCGGTATGCTGGGCAGCCAGGTGCGTAAGCTGTTGCAGGTGCAGGCCCTGGCCGCGCGGCGCCTGCCCGCCGCCGAGATCGCCCAGCGCCTGGCGATGCATCCATATGCCACGCGCATGGCCGTGGAGAGCCTGCGCCACCACACCCCGGCGGGCCTGCGCGATCTGCATGCACGGCTCGTGCAGACCGACCAGGCGATCAAGACCGGGCAGGCCGACGGCGCCGCCGCGCTGGAACTGCTGGTGCTGGACATGGCGCGCGGCGGGCGCTAGCCTATGGGCCGCGCCGCAACCGGCTGATCAGTCTGTCCGTTCCATCCACGAGACCGGTGATCGGTTGCTTCGCCGCCCGGATCTATTGACATATCCCATTAGGTGTGATATGCTGCATTTACATAAGTCCACACATCCGTGACCGAAGCACCCTCATCACGGTGAGAAGGGGAATCCACTCTTGCGCCAACCAACATCCCCGCAAAAAGCGCTTGCTCCCGAAGCCGGTCGATCCGATACCGCTGCCGGGGGCAGGAACCTCGTGATCTGGATCCTGATCCCGGCCATCCTGGCGATTGGCCTGGCTGTGCTGGCCGCGTCGTTCATCGCCTCGGCGTCGGGCAGCGAGAACCCGTCCGCTGCCGCCGCGCCGCCGTCGCCCACCAGCACGGTGGAGATCGGTCCGCCGACCAGCGCGCCGGAGATCGCGGTCGCGGCCACGGCTACGACGGCGGCCAGCCCCACGCTGACGCCCGATCTCGAAGCCCTGGCCGTGCTGACCCAACTGCCCGCCACGCTGGTCGACGACGAGATCATCCCGACCAGCATCCCGACCGCGCTCCCGCCCGAACCACCCACCGATACTCCCGTGCCCGCCCCGCCCACGAACACCCCCGTGCCCGACCAGGTCGCCACCGGGCCGGTCGATCCGCTGACCGGCGAGGCCGCCGACCCGGCGAAGATCGCGCGGGCGCCCCTGGTGGTGATGATCGACAATCACCCCGACGCCGCGCCGCAATCCGGCCTGAACAGCGCCAGCATGGTCATCGAAGCCCTGGCCGAGGGCGGCATCACCCGCTTCGAGACGTTCTTCCTGACCGGCGACGCGCCGACCGTGGGGCCGGTGCGCAGCGCGCGGCCCTATTTCGTCGAGTGGGCCTATCCGTTCAAGCCGCTCTACGTCCACTGCGGCGGGTCGTGGGAGGCCATCGACCTGATCAAGGAAGCGCCGGGAATCCTGACGGATGTGGACTGCTTCAACGGCAAGATGCCGTTCTGGCGCAGCAACGACCGGCTGATGCCGCATAACCTCTATTCGAGCACGACGCAGTTATGGAAAGTGGCGGCGAACCGCGGGCTCAGCGCGCCCGAAGGGGAGCCGGTGTTCCTGCATTCCGCGCCGCTGCCGCCTGACCAGCGCCCCGCCTCCGGGTCGGTCGGCTTTACCTTCTCGGGCCTCAGCCGCTCGGACATTACCTGGGTCTACGACCACGACAGCAACCAGTATCTACGCAAGCAGTGGGGCTACTGGCACCGCGACGCCGCCACCGGCGACGTGATCAACGCCCGCAACGTGGTGATCCTGTGGACCAACGTCTGGGAACTGCCCGGCGACGAGAAGGGCCGCATGGGCACCGACACCGTCGGCACCGGCACCGCGCTGATCATGCGCGACGGCCAGTACGAATGGGGCTACTGGGCGCGCAAGAACCCGTATTCGCCCATGACGCTGCTGGACGGCAAGCGCGAGCCAATGCACCTGGCGCCGGGCCGCGTGTGGTTCGAGATCCTGGGCATCGGCAAGAAGATCCAGATCGGGGAATAGCGCCGGGCGCTGATTAGCCTCACAATAATCTCCGGTAAATTGAGCAGGGTAAGATACTACAGGCTAGAGCAACATTGCTCTAGCCTGTAGATTATACCTTTCAAGGGCCACCCATCCCGCCCCGTTAGCGGACCCCCAGGTTTGATGAACCGTTTGGGCACCCCGTCTTCGTAACCACGCCGGATTATTCCTGCCCTATCTCTGACTAACCGCGCTCCCTGGGATCCGTTCCTACGCAGATTCTCCGCACAGGCCCCAGCCCTCTTGCATTCGCGCGAGATATGAGTATAATCATACGTATACACAACAGGCGAAAGGAGTGAGGGATGATGCCCAACAAAACGATCTATGTAGCCGACGACGACCTGCCGCTCTACCAGCGCGCTCAGGAACTGGCCGGCGGCAGTCTGTCCGCAGCCATCGCCCTGGCTTTGCGACGCTTCGTCGAGGTGGAGGAGGCCCGCGAGGGAGGGAATGAGACGATCACCCTGCAGGTGGGCAGCGGCGCCGGACACAAGGTCCGGTTCTCCGGGGTGCTGCTCGGCGAGTGGAGCCGTTCCACCGGCCAGCAGCTCGAAGTGTTTCAGGTCTACCGCACCCGCACCGGCAAGTTCGCGCTCCATGTCCGGCGGTCGCCCGAGTGGAACTGGATGTTGGAGGCTGAGATAAAACGCGGGTCTGGCGGGTGGCTGGGCTATCTCGGGTTGGACCCGCGAAGATGGGGCCTTACCGAGGGTGAAGCTAGCCTGGAGGTTGTCTCCTCGCTCGCGGAACTGCGCGGGAAGATTCCCGGTGAATTCTACGATCTGATCGCCGCCGCGCCGGATCGACCCACCGTGGAGGACCTCGACATCTAAAAGAGGCGTTTAGTGACTGAGGGAGACAAGATGGGTACAGCTACACTGCCTGTCCAACCGGCAATCACGGCCACCGGGCTGCGCAAGTCGTTTGGCGAGAAACTTGTGCTCGACAGCATCGACCTGACGGTAGCCCCAGGCACGATCTTCGCCCTGCTCGGCCCCAACGGGACCGGCAAGACCACCACCGTGCATATCTTATCCACGCTCCTGGTCGCCGATGGGGGCGAGGTGCACGTCGCCGGCCACGATCTGGTACGGGAACCGGATGCGGTGCGCGCGGCGATCGGGGTCACGGGCCAGTTCTCGGCGGTGGACAACTTGCTCACCGGCGAGGAGAATCTGCTCTTGATGGCCGACCTGCACCATCTGAGCCGGGCCGAAGGGCGCCGGCGCGTGACTGCGCTCCTCGCGCGGTTTGACCTGGCGGCGGCGGCCCGGCAGACCCCAGCCACCTATTCCGGGGGGATGCGCCGCCGGCTCGACCTGGCGATGACCCTCGTCGGCGACCCGCGCATCATCTTCCTCGACGAGCCGACCAGCGGGCTGGACCCACGCAGCCGCCACACTATGTGGGAGATCATCCGCGACTTGGCGACCGGGGGCGTCACGATCTTCTTGACGACGCAGTACCTGGACGAGGCCGACCACCTGGCCGACCGCATCGCGGTCCTCGACGGCGGCAAGGTGGTCGCCGAGGGTACCCCGGACGAACTGAAGCGCCGCATCCCCGGCGGCCACGTCCGCCTGCGCTTCGCCGATGCCGGCGTCCTCGCCACGGCCGTGCGCACCGTGGATGGGATGGCGCCCGACGAGGACACGCTGACGCTCCAGGTGCCGACCGACGGCAGCGTTGCAGCCCTGCGGACCATCCTCGATCGGCTTGCCGAGCAGGGGATCGCGGTCGAGGAATTGACGGTCCACACGCCCAACCTCGACGACGTTTTCTTCGCCCTCACCGGCCACCCGAATAGTGCAAAGGACAACACACCATGAGCACGCCTGCGTATGCGCTGCGCGATTCGGCCACGATGCTGCGGCGCGAACTCCGCCATACCCAACGGTATCCGGTCATGCTGATCAGTTCCATCGCGACGCCGATCATCATGCTGCTCCTGTTCGACTACATACTCGGGGGCACGATGGGCGCCGGACTTGCCGCCGTGGTGAACGGCAGCGGCAGTTACATCGACTATCTCACGCCGGGCATCATCTTGATGACCATCTGCACCGGGTCGGCGACGACGGCCTTGAGTGTCCGCAGTGACATGAGCGAGGGTATCATCGCCCGCTTCCGCACGATGGCGATCTCCCGCGCGGCGGTGCTCACCGGACACGTCGCCGGCAGCATGATCCGCACGGTGATCAGCATCGCGCTGCTGCTCGCGGTCGCCTGGCTGCTGGGCTTCCGGCCCAGCGCCGGGCCGGTCGAGTGGATCGCGGCAACGGGCGTGCTGGCCTTGTTCACCTTCGCTATCGCGTGGCTGGCCGTGGCGCTCGGGCTGGTGACGGGGAGTCCCGCGGCGGCAAATGCGTCGACCATGCCCCTGCAGTTCCTGCTGCCGCTCACCAGTAGCGCGTTCGTGCCCCCGGCCTCCATGCCCGAAGGATTGCGCTGGTTCGCCGAGTACCAGCCCTTCACACCGATCACCGAGACCATCCGCGGCCTCTTGCTGGGCACCCCCATCGGCGACAACGGTGTGCTGGCCGTCGCCTGGTGCGCGGGCCTCGCCCTGGTTGGCTATATCTGGGCCAAAACCAGCTTCAACCGCGGCCCGGTCCGCTAGACCCGATCAGGATCGAACGCCTGATCGGCGGCGCGGCAGGGGTGGTTGGATCTTTCCACTCTGCCGCGCCGCGATCTTTTCCGCGCCTGGAGGCTCCGGCTTACCGGGGCGCGGGGGCGGTGTCGCGCGCCGCCAGGAACTGCTGATACCAGCGCCCGCTGTCCTTCACGATCCGCCGCTGGGTGTCGTAATCGACATAGACGATGCCGAAGCGCTGGCTGTAGCCGTGGCCCCACTCGAAGTTGTCGAGCAGCGACCAGATAAAGTAACCCCGCAGTGGCACACCATCCCGGATCGCCTGGGCCGCGGCGCGGAAGTGGCCCTGCAAGAAGGCGGTGCGGCGCTCGTCGTGGACCGCGCCGTCCGTCTCCACCACATCCACGAAGGCCACGCCGTTCTCGGTGATGTAGTAGGCGGGGAAGGCGTAGTCGCGGTGAACGCGGTCCAGCAGCGCGCGCAGCCCCGCCGGGTA
>CBJNAR010000025.1:0-12045 GCA_966434075.1 uncultured bacterium | reverse complement strand
TCGCGGCCCAGGGCCTTGAGGGCGATGGCCGTCCAGGCGCGGGCATGGTTGCTCATGCGCGCCTGCTGGGCCAGCAGCTTAGCCGGCTGGTCGGCGGCCTGCTGCTGGGCCATGGCCGGGTCGGCCTGGGCCAGGACGTATAGCTCATAGGCGCGCAGGTTGAGGTCGCTGCTGTCGCGCAGCCCGGCCGGCGGATTCTCCTGCAAGAACTGCAACAGGCGCGTCTTGCCCCGGTCCAGCATGCTGGTGTCGAACTGATAGCCGGCGCGTTGGGCCGCCGCCAGCCCCTGCACTGCGTAGGCAGTCAGGAAGGCGTTGCTGTCAGGGTCGTTCTCCCACCAGCCCCAGCCGCCGTCGGGCCGCTGGAGTTGGGCCAGCCGCTTGAAGGCGCGCTCGGTGATGCCGGGCAACTCCCGGCTGAACGGGGTGGTCAGCCCCTGCGCGCGGTAGACCCGCTCCAGCGTGACCAGCGGCAGGAACCGGCTCACCGTCTGCTCGGTGCCCTCGTAGGGGTACTCCTTCACGTAGTTGACCCCGGCGGCGGTCCCGGCGGCCAGCGACGGCGCCACCTGCACCACGAGTTCGCCCAGTTGCGGGTTAATGCCGTAGGGCAGGAAGACCGTCTCGTCCACCTTGTCGCCGACCTCGCCGGAGGTGGCCACGGCTTCTGGCGCCACCAGCGGCACCACCGGCACGGTCACGGCGAGGGCGTCGCCCAGGCCGCCCGGCGCGCGGGCCTCGTAGCGCAGCGTGACCGTGGTGCCCTGGCTGACCTCGATGGCCCAGGTCGCCACTACCTCTTGCCCGGCGGGCACGGTCAGCGTCCGCGTGGGCGGCACGTTCATGCTGTAGGCCGCCGCGCCGCTGACCTGGAGATTGACCTCGACCGTCAGCGGGCTGTTGGTGCTGTTATGCACGATGGCCTGCGGCTGGGCGCGGTCGCCGGTGGTCAGGAAGCGCGGGGCGATCGGGCGCAGCAGCAGCGGCTTGGTCACGGTGATCGGCGTGCCGGCGTTGCCGACGAGCAGTTGCGCGTCGGGGCTGCCGCCCTGCGTGGTCAGCCGCCAGGTGGTCAGGTTGTCGGGCAGCGGGATCTGCACGGTGGCCGTGCCGTCGGCGCCCGTGGTCACGTCGGCCTTCCAGAAGGCCGTATCGCGGAAATCGGTGCGCAACTGCGGCGCCTGCTGATCGAGCGCCGCGGATTCGGTTTTCGCGTCCGTGGCATTACGCTGGGCGGTCGCGACCGGCGCTGCCGCAGGCGGGATCGCGCCGGAAGTCGCTCCGCCCGCGCCATAGCCGCTGTCGTAGGCCCCGTAGCCGTGGCGGGTGGGGAAGGGGCCGTAGTCGCCGCCGGAGAACGACGTGGCGGTTTGCACTTCCAGCCCGCGCTCGCCGTAGAAGGTGGAGAGCAACTCCGGCCCGCGCTCGGCGGCCAGGGCGTAGATCGCCTCGTCCACCACGGCCAGCGAGAGGTTGGCCGGGTGGGGCGCGCCGCTCTCGGTGCGCGTGCGCACGACCACGCTGGCGGTGCTGCCCGGCTCGAAGGTGGTGCCCTGCGGCTCCAGGCTGACCTCCAGCTTCTGGCCGCTGGTGTCCAGGCTCAGGTTAACATAACCCTGGCGCATGGTCAGGCCGGGCGGCGGCCCGTTGGGCTCGGCCACGCCGGTCTGCGGCACGCCCAGGCCCATCATCGTCAGGCCGATGTAGACGTTGGGCAGGTCGCCCGCCTCCAGCGGCACATCGACGGTGGGCGCGCCGCCGCGCAGGTCGACGACGTAGTAGCGGCGCAAGTGGCCGCGCTCGACAGTCAGCAGGCCGGTCGCCTGGGTGTAGGGCGACGTGACCAGGATGTGCGCCGTGTCGCCCACCTTGTAGAGCTTCTTGTCGGCCACGAGGTTGACGTGGTAGGGGTTGTCCTGCTGCCAGAACGCCGATCCGGCGCCGCTGTCGGAGACCCAGAGCGTGGTGCTGCTCGTGATCAGGTGGCCGCGGGCGTCGGTGCTGGTCGCCTCGACGCGATAGCTGCCGGCCTGCGGCGGGCTGAACTGCACGGTGGCCCGGCCCGCGCCGTCGGTCGTCACGTCGGCTTCGCCCACCGGCTTATCCTCGCGCTGCCAATCGACGCCGTAGGGCGCGCCGGCCAGCGGGATGGGCCGCCACTCGGTGCGCAGGTAGCGCAGATGGACGCGGGTGTTCGGCTGGATGCGCCCGCCCGACGGCGCGTTCGCGTCGGGCGCGACCGTGCGCAGGCTGACTGTCATCGGCTGGCGGGCCGTGGCGATGTAGCCCTCGGTGCGCACGCCCACGTAGTAGGCGCCCTGGTGGATCACGGCGCTCGCCCGGTTGGCGACCGTCTGGTTGCTCAGGTCCTGCACCTGGGCTTCGAGCGACACGGTTTTGCTGTGGTCGGTGGTGGTGATCGGGCTGCTCATGTCCACGGTGAGCGTGCCGTCGGCGCCGGTCTGCGCCTGCCAGACCTTGGTCCACTCCTGGCTGTTGTCGCCGGGTTGGGTGAAGATGCGCCAGTCCCACTCCACGTCGTTGAAGTCGTAGGTCTCGCCGGTGTCGGGGTCGGTCCAGTAGTAGTAGTAGGGCTGCGAGCGCAGGGTCAGCGTGGCCGTCATGTTGCCGACGGGGCCGCCGAAGTAGTAGCTGGTCTGCACGGTGGCGTTCAGCCGGTCCCCGGCGATGACGGCGGGCTGCGCGGGCTGCACGCTGACCTGGAAGTCGGGCTTGCGGTACTCCTCGACGCTGAAGCCGGCGCTGTTGGTGGCTTCGATGCCGTTGGGCGGGGTGAAGCTGATCGTGTACTGGCCGGTGGGGGCATCCGCCGGCAAGGTGAACTGGCCGTCGAACGTGCCCGCGGGCGACACGGTCGCCTGGCCCTGGTAGATCTGCTGGGTGCCGTCCTTCTGTGCCGTGACATTCACGCTGACCTTCGCCCCGGTGGGTGGCAGGCTGTAGCGGGCATCGTCGTCCAGTCGCAGGATACCGCGGAAGTAGACTGTCTGCGCGGGCCGGTAGATGGGCCGGTCGGTGTAGATCGCGGCGGTGTAGCGCTGCTTGCCGCTCTCCGACTGCGGGCTATAGACGCCGGACATGCCGAAGCTGTAGGGTTCGATGCCCTGGCTCCAGTTGCCCGTCACCAGCGCCACGTCGTTCGGGTCGCCGGAGAGGACGACGGTGCGGTAGCTGTCGTCGCCCTGGTTGGCGGGCAGGGTCAGGCGGGCCACGCCGTCGGCGCCGGTGCTGCCGGTGGTGAGGCCGGCCGGTGCGCCGTTGCCCCAGCGCACCACGCGCACCGGGTAGTTGGGCTTGGGTTTGCCGCTGCCCAGGTCCACCGCCCAGACGAGTTCGTTGCCGTTTTCTTCCTTGAGCGTCAGCGCGGTGCGCCCGGAGACGAACAGCACGTAGTCGCGCAGCGGTTCCGGCCCCATGTAGGACGGCGCGGGCGCGGTGGCTTCGAGCACCCAGTAGCCGGGCGGCAGCCGGTCGGCGGCGCCGTCCGGCCCCACCGTGACCCAGAAGGGCTTGGCCGGCCCCTTGCCGCCGGGGACCTGCACGGTCCAGGTGCGGGCGCGCGTGCCGGGCACGGCGGGCGCGCCGTTGTTGTAGGACGGGTTCAGCACCTGCCGCAGATCGTTCTCGGTCAGGCGGTAGAGGGTGGCGGTGAACTGGTCCAGGTTGGGCGCCTGGACTTCCAGGCGCAGCGGCGCATCGGCGTAGACCGGCTGGAACATGCCGCCCTGGAGATCGATGTCGGGCGGGGCCGGGCCGACTTTCGCCGTCCACGACTCGGCCTTGACCGGCGCGCCGTAGCGGTCCTTCAGCCCGTCTTTGACCTCGAAGCGGTAGACGGTGTCGGGCTGCAACTGGGCCACGTTGGTCATGACGGCGTGGCCCGCCGGGTCGAGCTCCCACTGGCCGAGGAAGCCCGCCGGGCGCGGGCTGACGGTGATCAGCTTGCCGAAGTCCTGGCCGGGGGCCAGGGCGTTGTTGAAGCCTACGGCCAGCCCGCTGCCGGGTGCGTTGTCCCGCTCTTTGCTGGGCTGGCTGTAGACCACGTGGGTCTGCTCGACGGTGGTGAAACTCCACGAGAGCGTGTTCGCGTCGGCCTGGATGGCGTCGCCCTGCGCCGGGGCCAGCCGGCCCTCCAGGTGCACGCTCACCCTGGTGGCGAACGGCAGCAGGCTGCCCGGCGTGTAGGTCATCACGTCGCTCGCCGGGGACCAGCTAAACTGGCCCTGCACGTTCGGCGTGATGCGCAGCGCAGCCTGGGCGCTCGCGTGGTCCATGGCCTGGTTGAAGCGCACGACCAGCGGGGCGTCGCGGTCGATCTGCTCGGCGCTGTTGGGCGGGGACACGCTGAGCACGTCGGGCCGAATCGTGGTGAACTGCCAGGTGCTGCCGCCGGTCAGGCCCACGCCGCCCGCGTCGGGCAGGCCGGTCTGCACGGCGACCTTGTAGGTGGTCGAGGGCTGGAAGCCGGCGGCGGGCCGGTAGCCCAGCGTGGCGGTGCCCAGCCAGACGAAGCGCCCCGGCACGGCGGGGGTGATGCTCACCCACTTGCTGACATCGGGCTGCGCGTCGAGCGCGGTCAGCGGGATCATCGGGCGGGTGAACTGGATGCTGATCAGCGTGTCGGTGGGCACTTCGCGTGCGTCGGCGGCGGGCAGGGTGCGCAGGATGGCCGGTGGCGGGGCAGTGACGAAGCGGGCCAGCGCCGGGGCGGCCAGCGCCGCGCCGTCCGCCGTGGTCGCCGCGCTGCTCACGCTGACGGTGTAGGCCATGCCGGCGGCCAGGGTGGTGCTCGGCGTGAAGATCAGCGTGTCGGCGGCGGCCCAGTTGAAGGCCCCGGCGACCGTCTTGCCCGCCGCGTCGGCCAGGGCAAAGGCGGTCTGGGCCGTGCCGGTGTTCATCGCCGTCGAGAAGGACACGGCGATGGGCACGGCGCCCGCGAGATCATAGCCGGCCATGCCCACGCCCGCGGTGATGCCGCTCACATGGGGCCGGCTGTCGCCGCCGGTGTAGCTGTAGATGATCGTCGGCACCGCCGTGGGGCCGGGCGTGGGCGAGGGCGGGGGCGTGCCCGGCGTGCCGGGCGAGGGCGTGGCGACCGGCGTTTCGCCGGGCCCCGGTGTGGGCGTGGGGGTGTTGTTGAAAGGCGAGAGCGGGCTGATGAGGATGATCAGCCCCAGGATCAGCACGGTCAGGCCGCCCCCGGCCAGCCAGAGGCGCCTGTTACGCGGCCCCTGGCCGCCCTGCTGTTCCGCTTGTCCGTCCTGTGCCATACTGCCGGCCTCCGTGGCGGCGCCTGTCATGGCGCCTGCTGGGGCGATCCGCCGCTCGGACCAGGCGGGATCGCGCTGTTTTGGTTGTTGCGGTCTGGTCGATGTGCTACAATCAAAGAGGCAAAGGGTTCTCGCATTGCCGCGCTGCCGGATCGCACACGCGATCGGTCTCATCGATATGACGCCGGACACCGGCGCGAGGTTCCCGTTCCTTCCGTTGTGGTACGAGGTTGCGCGGGGCGTGCCCGCGAGGATGGCGGCACCGCGGGTGGCTGGACCGGACCCGCCGGGTGCGGATGTATTGATTTATTATAGCATAAGGATAGCGCCGGGTTATGGATAACGACGAACTGACAGAGCGCGTGCTCGCCGCCGAGGAAAAGCTGGGCGAAGCCTACCAGTTGCTCGGCGAGGTGCGCGACGAACTGAAGGCCGCGGGCCGCAAGAAAGACTACCAGGCGTTGAACGAAGTGCTCGACCGCCTGGGCCGCTATGGCCGCATGCTCGGCGAGATGCGGTCCAGTTGGGGCGCCCCCCTTGATTAAGCCCCGCGCGTGGCCTGGGCACCCGCAGGCCCGCCGCCAGGAGATTCGTGATGCCGCCTGATCGCGCAGTGATCGAAGCCTACAGCCGGTTTTTCGCCGCGCCTCCGCCTGCCGCGCCCGACAGCGAGCCGGAGGCTGCGCCCGCCGGGGCGACAGAAGCCCTGGCCCTGTTCCACGAAGCCGCCCGGCGCGTGCCCGCCTATGCGCACTTTCTCGCCGCCCAGGGTTGCGACTCCGCCGGCATCCGCACGCCCGCCGATTTCGCCCGCGTGCCCGTCATGGACAAGGCCAACTATCTGCGCCAATACCCGCTGCCCGACCTCTGCTGGGACGGCGATCTCAGCCGCCTGCATATGATCTCGGTCTCGTCGGGGTCTACGGGGCAACCGTTCTTCTGGCCGCGCGGCTTCCGCCAGGAACTGGCGACCGCCGGCAATTTTGAGGAGATCTACCGCTATATCTTCCAGGCTCACGAGCGGCGCACGCTGGTCGTCGTCTGCTTCGCCATGGGCACCTGGATCGCCGGGACGTTCACCTACCAGGCCACGGCGCTCATCGCGCAGAAGGGCTACCCGATCACGGTGGTCACGCCCGGCCTGAACCGCGACGAGATCCTGCGCGCGGTGCGCGAACTGGGGCCGTACTACGAGCAGGTGGTGCTGGCGGGCTATCCGCCCTTCGTCAAGGATGTGCTCGACGCGGGGCGCGCCGCGGGCCTCGCCTGGGCCGCGTTCCACATCAAGATGATCTGGGCGGGCGAGGTCTTCAGCGAGGAGTGGCGCGCCCATGTGCTGGAGATCGCCGGCAGCGACAACCCGCTGAGTGCGACATCCGCGCTCTATGGGTCGGCGGACGCCGCGGTGCTCGGCCACGAATGGCCGCTGTCGGTGGCGATCCGGCGCTTCGCCGCCGCCCACCCCGACCTGGCCCACGAGGTGTTCGGCGAGGCCCGCCTGCCGTCGCTGCTGCAATACGACCCGCGCGCCCGCTATTTCGAGCAGGTTAACGGGGAGCTCGTGTTCACCGCGCCCACCGGAACCCCGCTGATTCGCTATAATATCCACGATAACGGCGGCATCCTGTCGTGCGCTCAACTGGTGGCCTGGTGCCGCAGCGAAGGCTACGACCCGGAAGCCGACCTGGCGGCGCACGGCTGCCCCGTGGCACCCGAATTGCCGTTTGTTTACATCTTTGGACGGAGCGATTTCACGATCTCGTTCTACGGGGCCAAAGTCTATCCGGAGAACGTGAAAACCGGACTGGAAGACCCGCGGGTGCGCGCAGCGGTCACGGGCAAGTTCGTGATGTATACGACCTACGACGCCCAGCAGCGCGAACGGCTGGCGATCCACGTCGAACTGGCGCCCGGCCAGGCGCCCGGTACCGCGGCGGATCTCCTGGCGCTGCTCGGCACGGTGCTGCCGGAGCACCTGCGACGCCAGAATTCGGAGTTCGGCAACTATACACCGGCGGACGCGCAAGCGCCGTTCATCCAACTGCACGCGACCGGGGACCCGGCCTGGTTTGCCCCCGGACTGAAGCATCGCTATACCCGGCCGCCCGAAAGGGGAAAGACAACCATATGATCAATCCTACCGAGTTTGTCAAAGGCGAGCAGTACACGAACCGCAAGGGCACCTTTACCGTGGTCGAGTTGCACCCGCCCACGATGACCGTGCGCTTCGAGGACGGCACGGAAGAGACTCTGGACATCAAGATCCAGCAGCGCATCCTGAGCAATATGACGCTGCCGCCGCGCACCCCCGAGCCGCCGCCGCGCGCGCGCACCGGGTCGCGGACCGCCGCCAAACCGGCGGCCAAGGCCAAGACACCCGCGCCCGCCGCGGCCGAATAGTCTGTCACCCATCCCCTTGTCACTCTGAGCGCAGCGAAGAGTCTCGGCGCGTGCGCAAACAAGACGGAGATTCTGAGCGGAGCGAAGAACGACAAAGCCTGGTTGGCAGTCCCCTGAGTAAGCGGGCGGCGACCCGGCTGGAGGAACGTAGCTAATCGTGATCAATCCTACTGAGTTTGTTGTCGGCCAGCAGTACACCAACCGCAAGGGCACGTTTACCGTGCTCGATCTGCACCCGCCCACGATGACCGTGCGCTTTGAGAACGGGCTGCAGGAAGACCTGGACATCGCGATCCAGCAGCGCATCCTGAGTAACATGACGCTGCCGCCGCGCACGCCCGAGCCGCCCCCGCGCCGCCGGACGGGTCCCACGGCGCCCGCCCGTTCCGTGGCCACGCCCGCGGTGTCCAAAGTCGCCGAGCCGAAAGCCCCGCGGGCCCCGCGCACCGCCGCTACTGCCGCCCCGGCGGCGCGCGCTACCCGGCGCAGCGGTGGCCCGGCGCCCGCGCTCTCGACAACCATCGGCCAGATTGCGGCTATGACCGGCAAAGAGCAGCAGCAGGCCCGCCACGACGCGCTCATGGCTGTGCTGGCCGCGCCCGAGGCCTTCACCGGCTTTGTCGAGCGCAGCCGCCAGGCCGAGGCCGGCGGCCACCTGCAGGCGTTCAGCCTGGAGCAGGTGGACCGCTTCCATCGCGCCGAGCCCGAGCCGACGCGCCAGTTCCCCGACCAGTACCTCAGCTACGCCATCGCGCAGAACCGCGCCTATCTCGCCCGCGAAGGCCAGGAGATCCTGACCTGGCGCTACCCGCTCTACGAGGCGGGTATGGAGCGCTACGTCATCGATCTACTCTGCTACGACGAGAACCGGCGCCGCGCGATGCTGGTCTGCACGCGCGTGAAGACCACCCAGCGCTACTGGCTCTGGCAGGCGTTGCTCGACAACCTGCGCACCTGGGTGGCCGTCACCTCGACCACCAACTTCGCCGCCGCGCTCGACGGCTACGCCATGGAGGCGCCGCCGGCCCTGGTGGTGCTGGCCCCGGCCAGTTTCTGGGCCGAGAACGCCCCCGGCGCGGGCGCGCATGTCACCGAGGTCGAGCAGGGCCATCTGCTCAACCGGCGCATGCTGGCCGCCGTCGAGCAATGGATGCGCATCCCGGTCGAGTTGTTGCAGGTGCCCGACGACTGGCTGCGCACCGCCGAGCAACTGGACTATCCCCATGTCAGCACGGCGCCCTTCCCGCGCAGCGCCCATGTGTAACCGGCGGCGATGAGCGCGCCGCTTTTCGTGTTGGTGCACAGCCCGCTGGTGGGGCCGCTCACCTGGGGGCCGGTGGCCGCCGAACTGCGCGGGCGCGGCTACGCCGCCGTGGTGCCCGCCCTGCGCGCTGGCGAGACGGCGGACCCGCCGTACTGGCGGCAGCATGTGGCCGCCGCAGTGGCCGCGCTGCTGGATCTCCTGACCCGGCTCGGCGTGGACCGGGCACCCGCCGAGGACGCCGCCGATGCCTGAGCGCCGCCCGTTCGACAGCGCGGCCTATGTGCAGCGCGTGCAGAGCGGTCCCTGCTTCCTCTGCGCCATCGCCGCCGGGGAAGCGGCGTACCACGACCACCACATCATCTATGAAGATGCCACGGCGCTCGTCTTCCTCAACAAGTACCCGACCCTCTACGGCTACACCCTGGTCGCGCCCCGCGCCCACCGCGTGGACGTAACCGGAGACTTCACCGAAGACGAATACCTGGCGCTGCAACGGCTCATCTACCGGGTAGGCGAAGCCATCCGCCGCGTGGTGCCCACCGAGCGACTCTACATCCTCAGCCTGGGCAGCCGGCAGGGCAACGCCCACGTCCACTGGCACCTGGCCCCGCTGCCGCCCGGCGTGCCCTACGCCGAACAACAGTTGGAAGCGCTCAAGTTTGAGGCGGGCGTGCTCGACCTGCCGCTCGCCGAGATGGCGACCCTGGCCGCGCGCATCCGCGCCGCGCTCGATAGCCCATCCGGCGCCTGATCCATCCGCATCCGGACGCGCCCCGGCACAATCGAAGAACCCATCCGCAACTCTGGAGGTATGGCATGAACCCGAACACCGTCAGCTTCTGGCATGAGACGGTCGATTTGACGCAGCCCCGGCCCGCGCTGGCCGGATCGGTGGATGTGGACGCGGCGATCATCGGCGGGGGGTTTTGCGGTCTGAGCACGGCGCTCTACCTCAAGCGCGCCCAGCCGGGCCTGCGCGTGGCTGTGCTCGAACAGCGTGTCTGCGGCTACGGTGCCAGCGGGCGCAACGGCGGCTTCGCCATGACCCTGTTCGGGCTGACCATGGAGATTCTCAAGCTGCGCTTCGGCGCCGCCGCCGTGCGCGAGGCGCAGGACTTCATGGAGGCGGCGGTGGACCACGTCGGCACCCTGGTGCGCGAGGAAGGCGTGGAGTGCGACTACCACCACGGCGGGCTGCTCACCGTGGCGACCTCGAAGGGCGGGGCCCGGCGGCTGCAAAACGAGACCCGGCTCGCCAACCGCCTGGGCATCGCCGAGATCCACTACCTGAGCGCGGAGGAGACGCGCCGCCGCGTAAACAGCGCGACGTATCTCGGCGCGCGGGTCGAGGACAACTGCGCCATCCTCAACCCGGCCAAACTGAGTCGCGAACTGCTGCGCCTGGCCGAGGCCGCGGGCGCCGAGATCTATGAGGAGACGCCGGTGACGGCGGTGCGCGTGGGGTCGCCGGGCGGGCCGGTGCTGCTGCGCACGCCGCGGGGCCGGGTGCGCGCCCGCAAGCTGCTGTTCGCCACCAACGCCTACGGCATCCAGTTCCCGCAGTTGCGCGCCAAACAGGTGCCCGTCGGTACCTACATCGTGCTGACCGAGCCGCTGACCCCGGCGCAGCTTGGCCCCATCGGCTGGGCCAACCGCGAAGGTATCGAGGACTCGCCCAACTTCGTGCATTACTACCGGCTCACCGCCGATAACCGCCTGCTGATGGGCGGGGGCGACGTGACCGTGCCCACCGGCACCAACCTGCCGCCCGACTATGCGCCCGGCATCTTCCGCCACCTGGAGGAACACCTCAAGCTGACCTTCCCCAGCCTGCGCGACGCGCAAATCACGCACCGCTGGGGCGGCCCGGTCAGTGTGACGGTGGACATGGCCCCGGCCTTCGGCTGGCTGGGCAAGGACGACCGGCGCGTGGCCTACGCGCTCGGCTGCGTGGGCCACGGCGTGGCGATGATGAGCTACAGCGGGCAACTGTTGCGCGACCTGCTGCTGGAACGCCAGACGGCGCTGACCGACCTCTTCTTCGTCAACCGCACGACCATCACCTGGCCGCCCGAGCCGTTGCGCATGGTGGCCGGGGCCGCGATCCACGGCTATATGTACCTGGAGGACGGTGCGACCCGGCGGCAGGTGGCCCAGAACGCGGATGGTGCCGGGTCAGGGCAGGTAGTTGGGGCGCCGGTAGGCTAGCTGGAAGCCCGCGCGCCGCACGTTGTGCGCGCTGGGGTTCGGCTCCTCCGGCGTGTCGTCGCCGGTTTCCACCACCAACTGCCGGCAGCCGAGCGCGGGGGCGTCGGCGATGCGCCGGGCGAGCAGGGCGCTCTGCGCGCCCCGGCCACGGGCGGCGGGCAGCGTGCCGGCCTCGCCCAGCCAGCCGATGCCGTCGCGGACGAACAGCGCCGCCGTCGCCACGGGCTCGTCGCCGTCGACGGCGAGGTAGTGGCGCCAGCCGGGCCGCCCGATGTTGGCCTGCACCCAGGGCCGGAACAGTGGCGGCATGTCGAACACTGTGCGGATCGTCTCGGCATAGGCGGCAGCCCACTCCGGGCCGATGGCGGTGATGCGCAGATCCGTAGCCGCCGGGGGCGGCGGCTCGACGCCCCGGATGAACTTGAGCCAGCTATCGCCCGGCTGGAGGCCGCGGGCCGCCAGCCAGCCGGGCAGGGCGGCGGGCTGCGCCGCCGGGCTCAGTTGCACGGCGAACCGCACGCCGTGGGGCCGGTAGAGGTCCACGATGCGGTCGACCATGGCCTCGGTCGCCGGTTCGCGCAGGCCCAGGCCGATCACCCGGTTGAACAGGATATGGGGCACGCGCTCCATGACGACCGCTACCGCCGACCCGATGCGCTCGACGTGCAGCCCGGTCTCGCGCGCAAAGTCCGCGGGCGCCGCCTCGGGCAGCGCCGCCACGGCCCAGGCTTCGCCGAACTCGCAGATCTCGGCCAGATCGGCCAGGCGCTGCCCGGTCATCATGCCGCTCCTTTCCCGGCCCGCGCCGCGCTATTCCGCCGGCGGGAAGGGCGGCCAGGCGCGCCCGGTCATTCACCACGCCAGCCAGCAGCGATTGTTTTT
>CBJNAR010000024.1:0-12106 GCA_966434075.1 uncultured bacterium | reverse complement strand
GCCGGCAGCACCATTCGGCGTGTCGTTCGTCATAGTATCTGAAGAGGCACCCGGCCTGGACCCTTGCCGCAGGGTAATTCTTACAATTTCGCTGGCCCCGCCGTCCGGTCGCGTTTGCGGCCCGCGCCGGTGCAAACCGCTAGAGATTCAACAGAGCGTTTTTAGAGCGAAGGCCCGGATCGGCTTGACCGGGCGCCGCCGGGCTGCTATAATCGGCTGAAGCGGTCTGATGGCCCAGGCTGTCTCCAACTCGAACTCGACCACAGGGGGTGGCCGGTGAAACATCCAAAACCTCCGGAGGACGATCAGAGCGGCAAGCGCCCGGCTCGGCCCGTGCTCCGCCTATTTAGTGCCCAAAACAGCGTGGAAACTCCCCGACATGGCCCGGCGCCTGACGGCGACCGGCAGACCGCGAGCCTCTGGATGCAAGGTGACATCGACACACTGTTGCAGCGCGCCCTGAATTCGCTGATCTACGGCGATGCCGCCGCGGCAGGCGACGCGGCGCGGGTCGCGCTGGCGCGCGCCGATGGGGCCGAACGCGACACCTATACCGGCTGGGCAAGCTGGCTGCTGGGCCTGGCCCATCTCTATGCCAACGACTCGGCGGGCGCCGCGCCCTATTTGCAGCGCGCCCACGATCTGGCCCTCAGCACGCAGCAACCCACCCTCGCCATGGCCTGCTACCTGGCCCAGCAACTGGCGACCTCGTACCAGCAGCAAAACCAGATGCGCCAGCATGCCACCAACCTGCTCAAGCAACTGGAAGATCAAGAAGTCAAGCTGACCCAGCAGTTCCAGGCCATGCTGAAGTTCGCCCGCGACTCCTGGCCCACCGTGCAGGGGCTGGCTCTGGCAGCGGGCGGCGTGCCGGATGCGTCCGCGCCGGCCTTACCCGCCCCCACGGCCTCACTGCCCCCGCTGCATATCCAGATGTTCGGCCAGTTCCGCGTGGCCGTGGGCGACCAGGAGATTACGCTGCGCCAGAGCCGCAAGGCCGCCGACATCTTCAAGTTCATGCTGGCCCATCGCTCGCGCCCCACATCGAAGGACGCGCTGTTGCACACGCTCTGGCCCGACGTGGAGATCAAGACCGGCACGCACCGCCTGCACCTGGCGATTTCGAGCCTGCGCCAGATGCTGAGCGTGGGCAGCGGCGACACGCCCGGCTACATCATCTACCGCGACGACGCCTACTTCTTCAATCCGCTGGCGACCATCGATACCGATGTCGACCGCTTCGTGGAATACTTCCAGCAGGGGCAGACGCTGGACCGGGCCCGGCGCCTGGCCGAAGCCGTCGCGCCCTATGAGGCTGCCGTCGAACTGTATCACGACGATTACCTGATCGAGAACCTCTACGACGACTGGACCGGTAGCGCGCGCACGCACTTGCGCGAATCCTACCTGCGCATGCTGTCGCGGCTCTGTGATCAGTATTTGCAGGCGGGCCGCTACGAGGAGTGCCTCCAGGCGGCGCGCAAGATGCTGGCGAAGGACAACTACCGCGAAGACGCGCACCGCTACGTGATGCGCTGCCTCCACGCGCTGGGCCAGCGCAACCAGGCGCTGTTGCAGTACCAGATCTGCGAGGAGGTGCTGGGCGCGGACCTGGGCGTCCAGCCCACGGCCACCACGACAGAGCTATACGAGCGGATCAAGAACGAAGAGCCGGAGTAGCCCCGGCACTACCCGTGCGCTTGTAGGGGCCGGTTTCAAACCGGCCCGCGTCATCAATCGCGCTGTAGGGGCCGGTTTGAAACCGGACCGTCCGTCTCCCGGCGGCACCGAATCGCGCGAATCGGCCAAATTGGAGCAAAATAGAGCGAATCCGGGGACGCCAATAGAGAATCAATAGAGAAGCGCCTGCTATCCTAACGTCAGCAGGCGCTTCTCTATTGAGATCCGTTTGCTATCACTTGACTATCTATGGCGCCGGTTGGGGCGTTGGTATCGGGCAGCGCCCGGTCCCCACCCGGCCAGGGCCGCGACGGACTTGGACCGTTCGCCGCCCACGGGATCCGCGCTTCTTGGCAGTTGCCGGACCCGCCAGGGAACCTCGCTCATCTTGGCGGATGCGAGCTTCCCCCGCTGTACAGCGGACGCCACCGTCTTCCCAGGCGGTGGCGTCGCTGCTTTCTGCCGGATTATGGATCTGGCCGCGTGCTTCGCGGCGGGTGCTGCTGAGCGCGGGAAGGGTCAGTCTCTTACTGGGCGGACGAGACTCTTCGCTGCGCTCAGAGTGACAAGCCTCGTTGTCATGCTGAACGCAATGAAGCATCTCGTCCCGTTCGGGTCCAAGACAAGACTCTTCGCTGCGCCCAGAGTGACAAGCCTCGTTGTCATGCTGAATGCAGTGAAGCATCTCGTCTCATGCAGGTCCAAGACGAGACTCTTCGCTGCGCTCAGAGTGACAATCGGTGATGATACCAGACACTTCGCTGCGCTCAGAGTGACATGGGGAGCGCAACGCTGCGCCCGGCGTGATAGTGGCGGACGAGGCGCGACGCTGCGCTGAGAGTGACGGCTGGCGACCACGGGCGACTCTGCGCGCGGCCAGCGGGGCGATGGGCGACTACCGGCGACTTCGCGGGTTGAGCGCAAGGAAGCGTCTCGTCACATACACGGCGGGACAGAGACTCTTCGCTGCGCTCAAAGGCATGCGCATCAGTGTCCGGCAGCTACCGTGTCGCGGCGGCGACCGGGGCCAGGTGGCGCCCCGCCGCCAGGGCCGCATGTTCCAGCGCGGGCAGTAGCGCCTCCAGGTCCGCCGGGCGCAGCGATTGCGCGCCGTCGGAGAGCGCCGCTTCGGGATGCGCATGGACCTCGACGATCAGGCCGTCGGCCCCGGCGGCGACAGCGGCGCGGGCCATCGGGCCGACGATGTCGCGGCGCCCGGTGCCGTGGCTGGGGTCGGCGATGACCGGCAGGTGGGTCAGTTGCTTGAGCAGCGGCACGGCGTTGAGGTCGAAGGTGTTGCGCACCAGCGGGTCATAGCTGCGGATGCCGCGTTCGCAGAGCATGACGTGGGGGTTGCCCTGGGCCAGGATATACTCGGCGGCCAGCAGCAACTCTTCCAGGGTGGCGCTGGGCGAGCGCTTGAGCAGCACCGGGCGCTGCTGCCGCCCGACCGCTTCCAGCAGCCGGTAGTTCTGCATGTTGCGCGCGCCCACCTGCAACACGTCGGCATAGCTGCCGACCAGGTCCACCTCGTCCGGCCCCATCACCTCGGTGACAATCGCCATGCCGAACTCGTCGCGCACCTCGGCCAGGATGCGCAGCCCCTCTTCGCCCAGCCCCTGGAACGAATAGGGCGAGGTGCGGGGCTTGAACGCGCCGCCGCGCAACAGGCGCACGCCCAGCGCTTGCAGATCCTCCGCGACCTCGAACATCTGGGCGCGAGTCTCGACCGAGCACGGCCCGGCAATCAGCACCACATCGGCGCCGCCGATCTGCAGGCCCGCCAGGTCGATGACGGTCGGGGCGGGCTGGAAGTCGCGGCTGGCGAGCTTGTACGGTGCCAGGATCGGCACCACCTTCTCGACGCCCGGCATCCACGTCAGTTCGCCCGGATCGACCCGCCGGTCGTTGCCGAGCACGCCGACCACGGTCCGCTCTTCGCCGTCCGAGCGGTGGGGCCGGTAGCCGAGTTCCCGTATCCGAGTCATTACCGCCTCCACATCTTCCGGGCTGGCCCCGGAGCGCATCACTACGATCATTCGTCGGTTCCTCCTTGGGTGGGTATAAACAACGGGATCATTTGTCTGTTCCTCCTTGCGTTAGCATAAACAAAAAGCGTGTGACCTGGGGCCACACGCTCAAGAGCCGGTATGTGATTCGAGAGGCGAAGGTTACGGGGTCCGAGCGTGTGGCAGGCGGTGGTGGTACGCCGCAAAGGCGTACACGCGGTAATAGCTAAAAAAGCTATCGCCGTGGAGCAGGATCCCCGTCAGGAGGGTAGTGCTGCGCGCTGCCTTGCTGATCACTCGGCTGGTCCTCTACGCGGGCGGTTGTCCGTCCATCTCGAACACGATAGCGTTATCTTACTGCCGATGCGCAGTGCTTGTCAAGCCCTCGCGGCTTTCAATCTAGCGACGGATTGACACTGGTTTGCGCATTATGGTATGCTTAACCGGTAAGTTAATAATGCGCGCAAAGGCTATGACGGAAACGAGTACGCGGCGGCACGGGTTGGCAGCGAGTCCCTGTCAGGTGCGAGGGGGATACACCACCGGCGCGGAAAATCCTTCCTGAGCCGCCACCCGAACCGCAAGTAGTAGACGTGGCCGATTTCGCCCGGCGTTAGATGGGCGGGAGTGTGTTTGGCACTCCGCGAAGCGGTCCCGGCGTGCCGGGGCAACGAAGGTGGTACCACGGGCCGGCGGCTCGTCCTTCCAGAGGGAAGGGCGGGCGTTTTTTTTGTCTGGAGCAACGATGCAGTTGATTAACGTGCGCACGGCGGTGAGCCGGGCCGCGGAGGGAGAAGGCGCCACCGGCGCCCAGGTGCGCGAACTGACGCCCGCCGCCACCGACGCCGGGTTGGCGCTCGACCTGTGGGAGATCGCGCCGGGCGGCTGCGGCCCGCGCCACGCCCATCCGGAGGAGCACCAGTGCTATGTGCTGGCCGGGGCAGGCGAGTACCACGGGCCGGATGGCGCGCCGGTGGCGGCGCTGCGCGAGGGCGCGGCTTTCTACGTGCCGCCCGGCGAGCGCCACCAGGTGATCAACACCGGCAGCGGGCCGTTGCGCGTGCTGGTCGCCACGCCGCTGGCCGCCGAGCGCCCGGCGGCGGCAGCGCCCGCGAAGGCGGCGCCCGCGGCCCTGAGCGGGCTGCAGGTGGTGTTCGACGGCGGCAGCAAGGGCAATCCCGGCCAGGGCTACGGCTCGTTCGTGATCATGGTGCCGGGGCGCAAGCCGAACCTGGTGCAAAAAGAATATAATGGGATGATGACCAATAACGAAGCCGAGTACCAGACGATGCTGGAGGCGTTGCAGTATATCCTCGGCACGCTGGAGAGCAGCGGGCGCGACCCCAGGGGCTACGAACTCGACCTGCGCAGCGACAGTGAGCTATTGGTCAAGCAAATGAAGGGCGAGTACAAGACCAAAAATGCGACGTTGCGCGAACGGGGCGAAACCGCCCACCGCCTCCTGCGCCGCTTCGGCAAATGGCACCTGACCTGGCACCCGCGCGAAGAAAGCGTCGCCCTGCTGGGCCATTGAGCGGCCTGTCGCCTTGTCACTCTGAGCGCAGCGAAGAGTCTCGTCTTCTGGGCTACACGACGGAGATTCTTCGCTCCGCTCACAATGACAGGAGGCTTGTCACTCTGAGTGTAGCGAAGAGTCTCGGCGCTACCCCGAACGAGACGGAGATTCTTCGCTGCGCTCAGAATGACGGTTCTCAGGTGACAGGCCAGTGAGCGGGCTACCCGCAGGAGGTGGAAGTTGGACGATGACGCCCACTTTATGATCGACGACGGCGACGACGACGCTATCGAGACGCCGCCCGACCCGTGCCCGCGTTGCGGGCGCACCCATGTCGCCATTTTCTTCGGCGAGCGGCAGCGCACGTTTGAGATCCACGGCGCGGGCGGCCTGGCGGGCAGCGTGTTTAACCAGTCGCTGGCCCGCGTCCATATGCGGACGTGCATGGATTGTGGCTACATTGAGCTCTATCGCGAAGAAATGATGAAGCAGGACGATTAGTCGTCCGCCCGGCGGCGCCGGGGGCCGGGCCGGTTACAAACCGGCCCCTACACCGCGAGGGGCGGCGGGCCGGTTTGAAACCGGCCCCTACAGAGATGGGACAATTGCGGCGAGGCGACGAGACCCTTCGCTGCGCTCAGAGTGACAAGCTACGGGACAATTGCGGCGAGGCGACGAGATTCTTCGCTGCGCTCAGAGTGACAAGCTTCCGCCTGGTTACTGATCACTGACCACTGACCACTGATCACTGACCACTGACGGCTGACGGCTGACGGCTGATAGCTAAGGGAGAAAGAACGGGCATGTTTAAACCGGTGGAGGCGAAGTGGGACCCGCCTGCCGTGGAGCGTAAGGTGCTCGACTGGTGGCGGGAACACCGCACGTTTGAGAAACTGGTGCGCCAGAACGCGAACGGCCCGCGCTGGTCGTTCTTCGACGGGCCGATCACGGCCAACAACCCGATGGGCGTGCATCACGCCTGGGGGCGCACCTATAAAGATGTTTACCAGCGCTACCACGCCATGCAGGGGCAGCAACAGCGCTACCAGAACGGCTTCGACTGCCAGGGCCTCTGGGTGGAGGTCGAGGTCGAGAAGGCGCTGGGCTTCAACTCGAAGCGCGACATCGAGGCGTTCGGCCTGGACAACTTCGCGCGGGCCTGCAAGGAGCGCGTGCTGAAATATGCCGGGGTGCAGACCGAGCAATCGATCCGCCTGGGCCAGTGGATGGATTGGGATAACTCATACTACACGTACACCGACACGAATATCCGCTACATCTGGCATTTCCTGAAGAAGTGCCGCGAGAACGGCTGGCTCTACCGCGGCACCCGGTCGATGCCCTGGTGCAGCCGCTGCGGCACCTCGCTCTCGCAGCACGAGATGCTCGACTCCTACCAGGAGCGCACCCACCGCGCCGTGTTTATCCGCCAGCCACTGACCAGCCCCGGCCACGAGGGCGAATGGCTGCTGCTCTGGACCACGACGCCCTGGACGCTCTCCGCGAACGTGGCCGCCGCGGTCCACCCCGACCTGGACTACGCACGGGTGCGCCAGGGCGACTACGTCTATTACCTGTCCAAGGGCACGCTGGGCCGCCTGCAGGGGGCCTACGAACTCCTGGGCACCGTCAAGGGCCATGATCTGGTCGGCCTGACCTTCGCCGGGCCGTTCGACGAACTGCCCGCGCAGCAGGGCGTGACCCACCGCGTGATCCCCTGGGAGGATGTCGGCGAGGAAGAGGGCGTGGGCATCGTCCATATCGCGCCCGGCTGCGGTGCCGAGGACTTCGAGCTGAGCAAGACCAACGACCTGCCGGTGCTGGTGCCGATCAATGAGACCGGCGACTACGTGGCGGGCTATGGCTCGCTGGTCGGGCACAACGCGCTCGAAGTGGCCGATACCGTCTTCGCCAGCCTGCGCGAGAAAGGCTACCTGTACCACGTCGAGGACTATACGCACCGCTACCCGGTCTGCTGGCGCTGCCACACCGACCTGGTGTTCCGCGTCGTGACCGAGTGGTTCATCTCGGCGGACGAGATCCGCCCGCGCATGAAGGCGGCGGCAGCCAAAGTCAAGTGGTATCCCGAGGAAGCGGGCAAGCGCATGCAGGACTGGCTGCTCAATATGCGTGACTGGTGTATCTCGCGCAAGCGCTTCTGGGGCCTGCCTCTGCCGTTCTACGTCTGTGACGCCTGCGGCGAAGTGACGCAGCCCGGCTCGCTCGAAGAACTGCGCGCGATGGCGGTGAACCCGGAGGCCGTGGATGCCTTGCCCGAACTGCACCGACCGTGGATCGACGCCGTCGAAGTCCACTGCGCGAAGTGTAACGCGCCGGTCAAGCGCGTGACCGAGGTGGGCGACTGCTGGCTGGACGCCGGGATCATCCCCTTCAGCACCCTGGGCTACCTGGGCGACGGGCCGGGGCGGCAGTACTGGGAGGAGTGGTTCCCCGCCGACTGGATCACCGAGATGCGCGAGCAGATCCGCCTCTGGTTCTACGCCATGCTCTTCATGTCGGTGACGCTGGAGGATACCGCGCCCTATCAGCAGGTGCTGGTCTACGAGAAGGTCCACGACGAGCACGACCGGCCCATGCACAAGAGCCACGGCAACGCCATCGAGTTCAACACGGCGGCGGAGCGCATGGGCGCCGACGTGATGCGCTGGATCTACGCCGGGCAGAACGTCAAAGTCAACCTGCGCTTCGGCTACGGCATCGCCGAGGAGGTGGTGCGCCGCCTGCTCACGCTCTGGAACACCTACAGCTTCTTCGTCACCTACGCCAACCTCGACGGGTTCAACCCGGCGCGGGGCACGCCGGTGCCGGTGACCGAGCGCAGCGAACTGGACCGCTGGGTGCTCTCGCGGCTGCATGAGCTGGTGCGCGACACGCGCAAGAACCTGGACGTGTTCGACAGCGCCTCGGTCACGCGCGACGTGGAGGCGTTCGTCAGCGACCTGTCGAACTGGTATGTGCGCCGCAGCCGGCGCCGCTTTTGGAAGAGCGAGGACGACGCCGACAAGCAGAGCGCCTATTGGACGCTCTACGAGGTGCTGACCACGCTGACCCGGCTGATCGCGCCGATCGTGCCCTTCCTGGCCGAGGAGCTATACCAGAATCTCGTGGCGCGGGTCGATCCCGCGCAGCCGGAGAGCGTTCACCTGGCGCCCTACCCGGTGGCCGACGAGGGCCTGATCGACGCCGCGCTCATGGCCGACGTGGCGCTGGTCGAGAGGGTGGTGGAGTTGGGCCGCGCGGCCCGCGCCCGCACCAGGCTCAAGGTGCGCCAGCCGCTGCGCGAGATCGTGGTCCATGTGCGCAACGACGACGAGGCCGAAGCGCTGCGGACCCACGGCGACCAGGTGCTGGAGGAACTGAACATCAAGCACCTGGCGCTGGTCGAGGATCCGGCGGAACTGGTCAGCTACGTGATCAAGCCCAACCTGCCGGTGCTGGGGCCGAAGCTGGGCAAGCGGTTGGGGCCGGTGCGCGCGGCGTTGCAGACGCTAGACCCGGCGGACGTGGCCGCCCGTGTCGCCGCGGGCCAGGTCATCAGCCTGGATCTGCCGGACGCGGACGAGCCGGTGGTGCTCAGCCCCGACGAGGTGCTGGTCGAGACGAAGCAGAAGGAAGGCTACGTCGTGGAGCAGGAGAAGGGCCTGGTGGTGGCGCTCGACACCACGCTGACCGAGGACCTGCGCCAGGAAGGCGTGGCCCGCGACCTGGTGCGCCTGGTCAACGAGATGCGGAAGTCGGCGGGCTTTGCCATCAGCGACCGCATCACGACGACCTACCAGGTGCGCGACGGCAACGGGCAGGCGGCGCGCCTCGCGGCGGCGCTGGCCCGCTTCGGCGACTACGTGCAGCAGGAAACGCTCAGCTTGCGCCTGGAAGATGCCGCCCCGCCCGCGGGCGCCTTTGCCCAGGAAGAGAAGCTGGACGGCGTCGATCTGCTGCTCTCGGTCTGTCGCAGCTAACCGCCGCGCAACCTTACATACCGGTCCGTGGGGCAGCCAACCGGCTGCCCCACTTTCATGCCCACTGGCAGAGGTGGGCTGCTACCTCTTCCCAATGAAACGGGCTATGTCCGCGCTCTCACGCGCCGTGACGCTGGTTCGGAACGTGTCGTCTACCCACGCGGCTCCAGGCAGATGCCTGTCGCAAGCCTCCTGGCCGATGTAGGGGCGGGTTTCGAACCCGCCTGCCGCGTCACCTCCCCGGTCGCCGGGCAGGGAAAGCGTTGCTGTGCAGCCGCGGGCCGGTTGCAAACCGGCCCCTACAACGCGATAGCAGCGCGGGCCGGTTGCAAACCGGCCCCTACAGCGCAAACTCGGGAGTGGCCGCCTGGTCGCTTACGAGGCGCGGGCCGGTTTGAAACCGGCCCCTACAACGCCATCGGGCTGCTTGCTACGCACCGAGAGCGGGCAGCAACAAGGGCGGCCTTGCGGGCCGCCCTCGTTCACAATCGGGCCGGGTCGGGGCTACAGGTAGCGGGTGCCGCCGCGGGCGCGCAGGTCCTCCACCACCTTCTTCACGTCCTGGTTGCGCGCGCGGTCGCAGACCAGCAGCACGTCGGGCGTGTCGATGATCACCACGTCCTTCATGCCGATGGTGGCGATGAGCTTGCCCTCGATCGTCTCGTAGATCAGCGAGTGGCTGGTCTGGATGCCCAGGTGCAGGCCACGCACGGCGTTGTCCGCGTCGTCGCACTCCTTAGCGGCCAGCATATCGGCCACCGCCGACCAGTCGCCCACATCGCTCCAACCGAAGTCGGCGGGGATGACGGCCATGCGGTCCGACTTCTCGGCGATGCCCACGTCGATGGTCTCAGTGCGGATGCCGTGCCAGAGGCGGGGCAGGGCCTCGGCAAAGTCGGGCTCGTCCATGGCCGTGCCGATCTCGCTGAGCCGCCGGGCGAGTTCGGGCTGATAGCGCTCGAACTCGTTCATGATCGTCGAGAGCTTCCAGATAAACATGCCGCTGTTCCAGCTATAGCGGCCGGTCGCCAGGTATTCCTGGGCCACCGCAAGCGGCGGCTTCTCGACGAAGCGGGCCACGCGATACGCCGGGCGGACCGTCCCGGCCATCATTTCGCCGTCGCGCTCGATATAGCCGTACCCGGTGTGCGGGTGGTCGGGCGTGATGCCGAGGGTGACGATGCAACCGCTCTCGGCCACCGCCGCCGCGTCGCGCACGACCGCCTGGAACTCGGGCACGTCGGTGATCACATGGTCGGCGTGGAAGGAGCCGACCACCGGGTCGGTTTCGCCGTGCGCCGCGGCCAGGCGGATGATATGCAGCAGGCCCAGGCCGATGGCGGGCGCGGTGCCCCGCGCGGCCGGTTCGACCACAATGTTCTCCGGCGGCACTTCCGGGAGTTGCGCCCGCGCCTGGTCCGCATGTTTCTCCCCGGTCACCACCACGATGTTCTTGGGCGGCATCAGCGGCGTCAGACGATCGACCGTTTCCTGCAACATCGAACGGGGCGACACCAGGGTGAGGAGTTGTTTGGGGGTGTTGTTACGGCTGAGCGGCCAGAGGCGCGATCCGCCGCCCCCCGCGAGAATAGTGGCGTACATGACGGGGACTCCCTTCAACGCAGGTGGCGAGTACTAGTTGCGCCTATTATACACGATCCTTCCCAAATCTTACCCAGGCCGGTAAGGTAAATCGGCTGTCAATCCCGCTATATTAAATGCCATGGGTTGCATGACAATTTCGTCATCTTTTCTGACTGGGGCAAAACTGAAACCGGCGCCGCTGCGTAATACCGGCAAGGGTGTAGGGAGGATGGGCCAATGACCTTCCGTTGTCCGTACTGTGCCGCTGTGAACCGCGCGGGCGCCGTGTTCTGCCTGGAATGCGGCGAACCGCTCGACGGCACGCTGCCCGCGCCGGAGGCTGCTGGGGCGACGGATCAGCGCGGCTGGCGCGGCTTCCTGGCCGGGCGCGAGCCGTGGTTGGGCGCGGGTATCGTCGTGCTGCTGGTGGCGCTGGCGATCTTCAGCGCCTGGTGGGGCAGCCGCGACCGGCAGTGGAACGCCTATCGCCAGGCCGAGATCGCCCGCCAGGATCACCGCTGGGCGGCGGCCATCGCCGGGTACCACGTCGCGGGCAACATCGCCGACGCCCCGCGCCGGCTCCTGGAACTGACCCGGCTGCAGGCGCGCTTGCAGGCCGCCCAGGCCGCCGTGGTCGCCGCCCGGCAGGCGGGGGACTGGTGGGATGTGGCCGTGGGCCTGCGTACCATACTCGATGTCGATCCGCAGGCCGTGGATGCAAACCAGCTGCTCGAAGCGCGGCGCCGCGCCGGCTACATCGTCTACCGCGTGCCGCGCGGCCCCGACTCCGGCCTCTGGTGGGTGGGCGCCGACGGGCTGAACCCGCGGCCGTTTCCCGGCGGCCCCGATATCTCGCTGCACGGCCTGTCGCCCGACGGGCGCTGGGCCGTCTACACGATCTACCGCTTCCATCCGTGGCCGCCGGGCCGCCACGAGTTATACGTCCTCGATCTGACCAGCGGGGAGCTGCATCAGGTGCCTATCGCGCCGGTCGCCGACCCGGCCCCCAACCCGGTGCGCTTCCGGGACGACGGCCAGGGCTTCTGGTGGGTGCTGGGCAGCCATTGGAGCTACTACGACCTCACTACCCAGCAGATCCACCCCATCGCCGGGCCGGTGCTGGCCGCCGACACGCACGGCAACCACCTGCTGCTGGCATCCACCTCGATCACGCCGCGCAGCGACGGTCTTGCCACCACGCTGTTGCTGGCCGGTCCCACCGGGACGCAACCGCGCATCCTGCAAACCGAAGTCGGGGTCATCCGCGGCGCCCGGTTCAGCCCCGACGGCCAGTTCCTGGCCTACCAGGTGCGTACCGTGCTGGACCAGCGCCCGGT
>CBJNAR010000023.1:0-12210 GCA_966434075.1 uncultured bacterium | reverse complement strand
CGCCGCTGCCCGGTTCGTCCCCGGAAGAGCTGATCGAGCGGCGCCAGCAGCGCGACGAGCGCTTGAACGTCATTCTGCGCCGGCTGGAACCGCTGCCGGCGCCGCGGCCCGCCGCCCCGGCGCCCACCAAGACGACCGACCCGCTGCCCACCCTGGAAGCGGCCACCGTCATCCAATGGGTCTACTGCCGCAAGTGCGAGAGCACGAACCGGCACACGCTGATGTTCTGCCTGCAGTGCGGCGCGCCGCTCCCGGCCGCCGCCGGCCTATATGACACCCTGACGCGCGAGTACGAAGATATGCAGAGCGCCGAACGACCCAAAGCCGAAATCCTGCCCCGCATGCCGAGCGGCCAGCGCGGTCCCAACTGGCAAGCCTACGGCATGACCGATACCGGGCGCGTCCGCAAGAACAACGAGGATACCCTCTCGGCCACGCCCCTGCCCGGCAACGGCTGGCTGCTGCTGGTGGCCGACGGCATGGGCGGCGCGGAGGCGGGCGAAGTCGCCAGCCAGCAGGCCGCCGGGATCGTCCGCGAACTGGTCGAGAACCGCATGGCGCTCGATTCCTCGCCCGATGTCGATCACCGGCCCTGGCTCATCCAGGCCATCGAGCAGGCCAACGAATTGCTCCATCAGCAGGCCGAAGAGGACCCCCAGTTCCACGGCATGGGCACCACCACCACCGTGGGCATCGTGCAGGGACTCTGCCTGGAGCTGGGGCATGTGGGCGACAGCCGCTGCTACCGGTTACCCGCCCGCGGTCACCTGGAGCAACTGACTATCGACCACGCCATCGTCTCCCATCTGCTGCGCCTGGGCCAGATCACACCCGACGAAGCGAAGCTGCACCCGCTGCGCAATCAGCTCTATCGGGCGGTTGCCACGGCGTCCACTGTGGAGGTCGATGCGACCCTGCACATCCTCGACGCGCGCGACAAATTGCTGTTCTGCTCCGACGGGCTCATCCTGCATGTCACCGACGCCGAGATCGAGGATATTTTGCGCCGGGCGAAAACGCCGCACCAGGCGTGCAAGCACCTCATCGACCTCACGTTGAGCCGGGGCGCGGGCGATAATGTCTCCGTCATCGTCTTAATGGCCGGGTAGCCTGGTGGCACCGGTTGTGCAGAAACTGTCACGGATCAGCCCTGTCCAACGTACTAAAGGGAGCAGGCCCGTCCGGGGCCAAGACCGCTAACCAGGAGAGAGTATGCGCTGTCCACGTTGTGGCACCGAAAACCGCACTGAAGCCCGTTTCTGCCGCGCCTGCGGGCAGGCCCTCACCGCTCCGGCGATCGCGGCGACCGCACTCGCTCCGGTGATGGAGCCAGGCACGCCGCTCGGCGCGGCAGAGAAAACAGCAGCGACCAGCGGCGCCCTATCCGCAACCGCCGGCCCGCGCGATATAGACCTGTCCGCATTGGCCGGTGAGAATGACGGGGCCCTCGCAAGTGACGCGGCGCCCGCCTCGGAGATGGCGCCGCCGGAGGAAGCCGCCGCGCCGGCGCCTCCTGCTGCCGGTGCCTGGGATTGGAGCGCGCCGCCGGCACCGGAGACGGCAGAGGACATGGTCGAAGCGACCGGCATCCCCGCGCCCGCCGCCACCGATCAATACGCCGAATACAGCGTGGGCGATTATCCCGACTTCGCACCGGAGCCCGAATTGCTCGGCGCGTCGGAGACCTTTGCGCCGGTCGAACCGGGGCGCGCTGACCAGGAGGACGTGGCAGATGGCGCCACAGTCACCGGCGATACGGCGCCCGCGAACGACCTGGAATTGCAGCCGGAGGAAAGCGATAACGCGCCCATCGGCCTCTGGGTGGCCGGCACGCCGGAATCCCCTGATGCCCCGGCTAGCCCTACCCCGGCGAGCGCCGCGGTGCCCAACCCCGGCCTGCCGGCAAGCGAATTCGCCACGGCAGCCTCGTCATCTATGCAAGAGGAGCCGGCGGCTACGCCCGGCGGGGATCTAGTCGGAGAGGATATGCTACCAGTGGAATCTACGGGCAGCAACACGGACGAAGCCGGCGCGGCGGAACCGATCAGCGCCACCCCGCCCACCGGCAGCGGCCCCGCAGCCGCCGGCACATCGGACGTGGCGGGCGCCGGGACCGTGAGCGCGGCGGAACTGCAGGAGGCCGAGGCGGCTGTCGGCAATCCCGACGAGGTGCCGGCCACCGCCAACGCCGATCTCGCCCAGCCGACCCTGGTGGTCGAAGCGCCCCCGACCCTCTATGCCGAAGTGCCGCCCGCCGCCCCGGCGGAACCGCCTACCCTGAACGCGCCCGCCCCGGCGGAACCGCCTGCGCTGAATACGTCGGCAGCGGCGGAACCGCCTGCGCTGAACGCATCCGCGCCGGTGGAGAGCGCCGACACCCCGTTCGGCACGCCGCCCGCCAGTCCGCAGACCGGCCCCTTAACTCCCGCCGAGGCCGGCCCGGCGGAGGCCGGCGCCGGGCCTGACGACAGCGCGCTGCCCACCACGCCGATTGAACCCGACATCCCCATGGCGCCCGCGCCGCCGATCCCCGCCGAGGGCACGACGGCCAAACTGGAGGAAGGTGATGTGCCGGAGGTGGCCCCGCCCGCGCCGGGCGACCCCTTCCCGGCGCTCCAGCCCGGCGACGTGGTGGCCGATCGCTACCAGATCGCCCAGGTGTTACAGACCGGCCCGCAGCGCCAGACCTACCTGGCCGTGGACCTCAAGGGCTATGAGCGCTGCTGGGCCTGCGGCTCGCGCGAGAACGTGCAAGGCGAGCAGTATTGCACCGACTGCGGCGCCCAACTGACCGGCCGCACCTACCGGCTTTTTGAGACGCCGCCGGAGGAGCCTATCGCCGCCGTGCCCGCGCCCTTGCTCGAAAATCAGCATGCCGGCGTGGCCGGTGTCTTCGACCGCTTCACCGACCCGGCGACGGGCCGCCATTACCTCGTGCTGGAAGATGTGGGCGGCGCGCCGCTCAGCGCCGGACCGGGCGATCAGCCCTTGACCGACGAGCGCATCCTGAACTGGCTGCACCAGGCCGCCGCCACGCTGCAGGAACTACACGCGGCGCGCGTGGTCGGCTGCGATTTCACGCCCGCCGTGCTCCAGGTCCTGGCCGATGATCGCCTCGTCTTGACCGATCCGACCGCCTGCCGCCTGGCGGGCACCGCGGGCGACGGGCGCACCCCGCAGGCCGAGGCGCAGGCCGACGTGCAGCGCGTCGCCGCCGTGCTGGAGCAGTGGTACCGCGGCGTGCGGCCCGACTACCCCCCCGCCGCCCCCGGCGAGACGAACACCGTGGCTGCGGTGCTGGCCCACGGGCGCGAGGGCGGCTATCCGACGGCCGCCGACTTCGCCGGGGCGCTGCAAGACATCCTGGATGCGGAAAACCCGCCCGCCGATATGCAGTTGGTGAGCGGCCGGGCCAGCGATGTGGGCGTGCAGCGCCAGTTGAATGAAGACAGCCTCTTCGCTCTCGAATGCGTGGCGATGGAAGCCGCCGGCAACACGCCCACCGGCCTCTATGTCGTGGCCGACGGCATGGGCGGCCATGCCAGCGGCGAGGTCGCCAGTTCGATCGCCATCCGCACCATCGCCGGACTGGTCGGCAAGGTGGTGGACGGGCGCGTCAGCGGCGAGAGTCCGCCGATGGCGGACGAGGCGCTCGGCAAGCTGCTGCGCGACGCGATCCTGGAGGCCAACCACCGCATCACCCAGTACAGCCAGGAGCGCCACAACGACATGGGCACCACCGTGACCATGGCCCTGGTGCTCGGCAACCGCGTGACGGTGGCGAACGTGGGCGACAGCCGCACCTATCTCTGGCGCGAAGGTAAGCTGCACCAGATCAGCCAGGACCATTCGCTGGTGGCCCGCCTCATTGCCGCCGGGCAGTTGACCGCCGAGGAAGGCCGCCACTTCGACCGGCGCAACGAGATTTATCGCGCCCTCGGCGACGCCCACATGACGGCCGACGAGATCGACATTTTCCATGTCCGCCTGCGCCCGCTCGACGCGCTGGTGCTCTGCTCAGACGGGCTCTGGGAGATGGTGCGCGACGAGGACATCGAGCGCATCATGCTCGACGCGCCCGACCTGCCGACGGCGGCCCAGCACCTGATCGATGCCGCGAACCGCAACGGCGGCGAAGACAACATTTCGGTGATTATCGCGCAAGTGCTCACAGCTTCGGAGGACTGAACCGGCGCGCCGGGGCCTGGCCCCGATCTGCACCGGCAGCCCGCATACCCAAAGTGGAGGTGGAATCCTGCGATGCCTGAAACCCTGACCCTGCAAACAACCTGGGGCCGCGACCCGCTGCCCGCCGGCGGCGACGGCCAGCTCGCCTATTTGCTGCTCGATGTCGGCGCCACGGGCGAGACGACCACCGCCGGCACCCTGCCCCTCAACCTGAGCCTGGTGCTCGACCATAGCGGCTCCATGGGCGGCCCCAAGCTGGACCATCTGAAGGACGCGGTCAGCCGCATCATCGACGAACTGACGCCGCAGGACACGCTCTCGATCGTCGTCTTCGACGAGCACGCCAAGGTGATCGTGCCTGCCACCCGCGTCACCGACAAGGAGGCGCTGAAGGCCGCCGTGGCCGGCATCCGCGAGGCGGGCGGCACGCAGATGTCGAGCGGGTTGCAGGCCGGGCTGACCGAGGTGGCCCGCGAGCACCGGGCGGGCACCGTCAGCCGCATCCTGCTGCTGACCGACGGCCAGACCTGGGGCGACGCCGAGCAGTGCGAACGCCTGGCGGAGGAAGCCGGCCGGCAGGAGATCCCGATCAGCGCGTTCGGCGTGGGCGCCGACGAAGACTGGAGCGTGAGCCTGCTCGACAAGATCGCCGAGAAGAGCCACGGCGAGGCCGACTACATCGCCCAGCCCGCCGGGATGCTGGCCTCGTTCCGCGGCACCGTGCAGACGATGCAGAACACCGTGGTGAAGGGCGCCGTGCTGACCCTGCAACTGGCCGCGGGCGTAACCGCGCGCACCATCTATCGCATCAACCCGATGATCGGGCGGGTCACGCCGCAGCAGCCCGACGCCAATACCGTCGAAGTCACCATCGGCGATGTGCAGCGCGACCGGGCCATGACGGTGCTGGCCGAACTGGTGGTGCCGCCGCGCAAGCCGGGCCAGTACCGCATCGTGCGCGCGTCCGCCCGCAGCACCGCCCCCAACGAGGCGCCCGTCGAAGGTGCCAGCCGCGATGTCTTGCTCAATTTCGCCGCCGGCGCCCGCACTCAGGGCGACCCGCGGGTGATGAACATTGTGGAGAAGGCCACCGCCTTCAAGCTCCAGACCCGCGCACTGCAAGAAGCCGAGATCGGCAACGTCGAAGCGGCCAGCCGCAATCTGCGCTCGGCGGCGACGCGCCTGCTCAACCTGGGCGAGACCGACCTGGCCCAGGCCGCCGAGAACGAAGCCCAGCAACTAGAGCAGCGCGGCCAGATGAGCTCGGCGGGCACCAAGAAACTGACCTTTGCCACTCGCAAGCTGGCGCTGGACGATGTGGTCGCGGCCACCACGCCCGCCGCGCCCCCGGCGGACGCGACCAGCGGCCCGGCGCCCGGTGCGCCTGAGCCGGGGCAGTAACAACGCATGAACCGTGGAGGCTTGACAATGAGGTCCGCCATCCAGCTGCGCGCCGCGAACACCCGATAGCGCGCATGACCGAACCGCTCACGCGGCTGCGCACGGTCCTGGTGCCCATGCTCAACGTCAGCGTCGCCCAGGATCTGCTCAGCCTGGCGGCCGGCCTGATCGCCGGCCCCGACCGCTTTCTACCGCATCAAGCGCGCGTGCTGGTACTCGCCGTGGTCGCCGTGCCCGAGGGCCACCCGCCCAGCGAGGGCCGGCAGATAGCGCGTGCCTACCGCGCCATGCTTGGCTACCTGCCGGCGGCCATCCGGCCGCCGGGTACGCCGCCCGGCGCCCCGGACGAACCGCCCGGCAGCCCGGCCATCGAGGTGCCCGTCGATCCCCTGATCAAGGTCGCGCCCACCGTGCAGCAGGGGATCCGCGAAGCCGTGAGCAGCGAAGACGTGGATCTGCTGCTGTTGCACTGGAAGGGCTACAGCCACCACGCGCGGCAGCATGTCTACGGCCGGATCCTCGACGACCTGGTGGAAAACCCGCCCTGCAACATGCTGCTGGCGCGGGGCAGTCGCTGGCAGACCCCGCGCCGGTTGTTGCTGCCCCTGCGCGGCGGTCCGGCCGCCGAGCTGGCGCTGGGCGTGGGGCTGAAGCTGGCGAGCCGCCTCCAGGTGGGCGTGACCGTGCTGCACGGCGTGCCGCGCGCCATGCCCGCCGAGGTGGGCCGGCGCCGCGGCGATGCGCCGTATCTCGATCTCCAGCGCTATCTCGAACACCATAGCGGGCGCGGGGCCGCCGTGCCCATCGAGCAGGTGCTGACCCTCGCCACCGACGTACCCGACCTGATCGCCGAACGCGCCGGGGCCGACGATCTGCTGATCCTGGGCCTGGGCGACCGCGGGCCGCACCAGCCGCTGGCCGGCAGCCCCGTGCTCGAAACTGTGCTGGCCGACGACGAGCGTCCGGTGTTGCTGGCGCGCGCCGCTCGGCCCCTCGACCTGGCCGCGTATCATGCCCGCCTCAGCGCCCGCGAGGAAATCGCGCTCAGCGCCGAACAGTGGTTTGTCGAGAATACCTATCACCGCGACGAGTTCGCCGATACGGAAAAGTGGCTGGACGCGCGCAACAACCGGCACGGCCATCTCAGCGTCGTCATCCCGACCCACAACGATGCCGCCCACCTGGGCCCGATGCTGGTCGGCCTGCGCCGGGGGCTGCAACCGCAGCGCACGCCCCACACCGCCGGCGAGATCCTGGTCATCGACGCCGCCTCGGACGACGACACCGCCGCGGTCGCCGCGGGTTACCGCTTCCCGGTCCTGCGCATCCCGTCCGATCCCACGCGCCTCAGCCCGCCCGGTCCTGCCGCCCAACTGGCCGCCGCGCTCAATATCGTGGCCGGGGACATCCTCGTCTGGATCGATCCGAAAGCGGGGCGCATGAACGCGAGTGCGATCCGCGCCCTCGCCGGACCGCTGCTGCACGACCCCGGCGTCCTGTTAAGCAAGCCCTTCTGGCCCGAACCCGATAGCGAGGGCACGGGCGTGCCGGAGGGGCGGGTGCCGAATGCGCGCTTCGCCCCGATCCGGGTCACGGATCTCCTGGCGATGTCCGTACCCGAACTGGCGGCGCTACCGCTCTATAGCTGGCTACGCGCGTTCTATCCCCGGCTGGGGGCGGTCTTGAACCCCCTCGGCAGCACCTTTGCCGCCCGCGTGAGCCTCCTGCGCGATCTCTTGCCCAGCTTGCAGGCCACGGAGGATGCGCTGGGTGGCGACGGCGCGCGCAGTGCTACGATCAGCCCGGCCACAGCCTTTGCCGCCGGGATGCTGCTGGAAACGGCCGCGCTGCACAGCAGCCGCGCCATCGCGCAGGTGGAAATGGCGGGCAGCCGGCGCGGACCACGAGGATCCCAGGTCGCCAATCGCGATACCCGCCGGTTGCGCCAGGTGGCCGAATTGCTCGCCCTGTTTGCCACCCGGCACGATGCGATCCAGCGCCAGGCCGCGCTGCAGGAGATCCGCGGGCGCATCCTCAACGCCACGGCCTGAAACGGGGCGGGCCTGTTGGCATATCTCTTGCACAGCACACCGGCTACAGACAGCAGCGCCCCCTGCTACCCGCAGCGCCCTGCAGGGCGCACTACCGGCGACCCTGGGGCTGCCCCGCTGCCGAACGTAAAAGGAGAGAGGGATCAGAGATGCCGAGAGGACGTAAGAGCAGCGCGCAGAGTTCCCACCCCCCGCCCGCGGTCGACGTGAGCGGCATCGGTCTGGACCCGGAGGGCGAGGCCGCCGCTAAAGCCGAACACGACAGCCCGGAAGGCGAGGCCCTCTTCCAAGAATTGAAGCGCATGGAAGAGGCGGCGCACACCGGCGCAGACCTGGCAACCATTGTCGATGGTGCGCCTCCCACCGCTGCGGCCGCCGCCCCCGCGCCCCCGGTCGCCGTGGTCGCCGAGGAAGACGAGGAGGACGAGGAGTCGGAACCGTGGGTCGATGAAGAAGAGGCGCTACGCCATATCGACCCGGCGTATGTAACCGACCCGGTGCGCCTCTATTTACGCGAGATCAGCCGGGCGCCGCTCTTAAGCAGCCAGCAGGAGTTCGCCCTCGCCCGCGCCATCAACGAAGGCGATGTCGAAGCCACGCAGAAGTTCGTGCTGGCAAACCTGCGCCTGGTCGTCAGTATCGCCAAGAAGTACGTGGGCCGCGGCTTGACCCTGCTCGACCTGATCCAGGAAGGCAACATGGGCCTGCTGCGTGCCGTGCATAAGTTCGACCCGGAGCGCGGCTTCAAGTTCTCCACCTACGCGACCTGGTGGATCCGCCAGGCCATCCTGCGCGCCATCTCGGAACAGTCGCGCACCATCCGCCTGCCCGCCCATATCGGCGAGGCGATGGGCCGCGTCGCCCAGGTCTCGCAGGATCTGCACCAGAAGCTGGGCCGCACGCCCAAAGCCGAGGAGATCGGCAAGGAGCTGGGCATCGAGGGCAGCCGCGTGCGCGAGATCCTGCGCGCGGCCCAAACGCCGGTGTCGCTGGAAGCGCCGGTGGGCGACGAGTCCGAGGAGAACCAGCTTCGCGACTTTGTGCGCGACGAGACCAGCGCCGCGCCCGAGGAGATGGCCGCGCAAACGCTGCTGAAAAAGGAAATGTCCGATGTGCTCGACGACGTGCTGACCGAGCGCGAACGCATTGTGCTGCAACTGCGCTTCGGCCTGGGCAACGGGCACCAGTACCCGCTGGAGAAGGTGGGCGAGCACCTGGGCGTCACCCGCGAGCGCGTCCGCCAGATCGAGGCCGAGGCGCTGCGCAAACTGCGCTCGCCCCGCCTCACCGAGCGCTTCCGCGACTTCCTCTAGAGGATCACACGCGATCAAAAAGGCCGCCAGCGAAACACTGGCGGCCTTTTTTACACTCAGCACTCAGCACTCAGTACTCAGCACTCGGCTAGGTAGCGCGTAGGGGATTCGAACCCCTGATCTCATCCTTGAAAGGGATGCGTCCTAGGCCACTAGACGAACGCGCCATGCAAACTGTCTAATTATACCAGAAGCCCCCCCGGCGCGCAAGGACTTTAGACTGAGTCTCAGGACGATTACGCCTAAATTAGTAGTTCCCCACCGGGATTCTGAGGAGGCACCGGGCCGGTTTCAAACCGGCCCCTACAACGTTACAGCGAAGTTGAGCGATTACCGGTCGGCCCGCCGGTGGTGGCGCCGGCCCCCGGTGTCGGTCTCCATTCCAGCGGGTTGGAGCGATTCGTTGCCGCTGTTGCCGTTGGCGGTCGGCAGGCCCGGCTCGCCGGCCGGCACCGGGGCGGCGCCATCGGGGACCTCGCGATGGGGCCGGCTGCGCTCCTGTTCGCGGGCCATCTGGGCCAGTTCCATGGTGAAGATGCGCCGGGCCATGGCGACCACGGTGGCATAGGCCGAGTCCATGCCCAGGTAGGCCAGGCTGGCCGCGCCCAGGTTCTTGCCCCGTGTGTACGGCGTGTCCGAGGCATAGTGCAAGATGCCCAGGTCGAACGGCAGCCGGGTGAAGTTGATATGCTCGCCGGAGGGGTGGCGGGTGGGGTAGGTGCTTTCGTACAGCGCGTCCAGGTAGGGGCCGGCCTCCATCTCGACCACCGTGTAGTTCTCACGGTAGTAGAATTCGAGATACTGGCGGTTTTGCAGATAGGTGCCCTTCACGGTGACGGCCTTCTGGTTGTCGAGCACCGAGCCGTAGATCAGGTAGGGTTGCAGGTCGGCGGCGGTGAAGCAGTTGTTCAGCCAGTAGGTATTCTGCGAATGCTCGTCAAACACCGAGTCCGCGATCATTACATCGCCGATGCGCCCGTTGAGGGTGGCCGCCTTGCCCAGGATATAGACGCCGCGAAACTCTTCCAGGCTCTCAGCGATCTGCAAAAAGATGTGGTACGCCGCGAGGCCCAGCGGATAATCGATGTTGATGATCACCGCGCGGCTCTGGCGCAGCAGATCGGCGTTGACCTGCGGCAGCCGGGGGTCGAAATCCTCCGGGTGCAGCTTGCTGAGTTCGATGATCTGCGTGTCGATGGGCAAACCGACCCGGCTCGCCACCTGGTAGATACCGCGTTCGTGCTCGGCGGCCAGGCGCTCGGCGTGCTCGGCCTCGGTTTCCGGGTGCCGGGCGTGATACTTGCGCATGGCGTAATAGAAGAAGTTCTGCATGTTGGCGCGCGTCTCGCCGCGCTGCAACAGATCGTACTCGTGGATTAGCTCGGGGTCGCCCGAAGGGCCGATAAACTGCTCGATGCGCGGGCGCAGCAGTTCCACCTGGCCCGACAGCAGGTTGATCAGGCTATGGGTGTTGCTGGAGACGAAGTAGACCGGGCGGTGTTCCAGATGTAACTCGTGCAGGTGCGTGCCGATGGGCGCCCACCAGCGGTTCGTCGCTTTGGCATAGCCGACATAGGAGCCACCCAGCATGCGCAGGGTCAGGCTCAACTCGCGCTCGGCAATGGTCAGCAGGTGATCCCAGATCTGGTCGCCCCAGACGGACTCCAGCCGGGCCCAATCTTCGTGCGACATACGCAGCCGGCTCTGGATCACCTTGACCATCTCACGATACAGCGGCGAGGCGGCGGTTTGCCCGGCCTTGATCAACTCGATGGTGGTGGGTTCCTCGTTCAGCAGCAGGTGTAGCTTGTTCCATTCGATTTGGAAGCCGGTGAGCGTGGGCACCAGGTCGTCGACATCGGACGCGCTGTTGACGTACACCGCCATCGTGTCTTGCTGGTCGAAGAACCAGTGGCGGCGCCGGCCGGGCGCGTGGACGCTTTCCCACTCCTCGACGCGGTAGCCGGCCCGGTGGAATACGGCCGCCGACTGGCCCAGGAGCACATGGCGCACGTGCATAATGGCATGCGGCAACCGCTGCACGCAATACATGAGCGCCGACATATCAGGTTCGGGCGCGGCGGCATTGACATGCAGGCTGGAGTCCGCGCCGATATGGGTCTGCACCAAAGCCTTGACCTTGATCTCGCCGGATGAGCGCAGCATCGTGTTGTAGGTGCGGATATACAACTCGACATCCTGCTTGCCGGCCTGGTGCACATCGGAATGGAACTGGACGCTGTCGTGCGCGTCCTGTTCCGAGTTGAACGACCGGGATCCACTAGCCGGGGAGTCGGCGAAACGCGAAGACTCCTTATCCATGGAATCTCCTTTCCGGTGGCGGCATTGCCACATAATGCATTTGTCACATCCATCAAATCTAGTTCCAGCTATTGTATTGCAAGCCCCCGAACCCGTCAAGATGTGGACCCCTGACTCAGGGCAAATGTCCCGGCCCCGATCGGCGGCGCGACCGGGCCGCGGTGTAACGCCTCCCTGACCGAGCACGTAGTTTATAGCGATGAATATGACAGGGGCGCCACATCCGGCCCCCGGTATCCTGCAGATACACAGGCGTCATCGGGACGCCCGGTCGTTATGGAAGGAGCAACTATCATGGTTTCGACGAAGCATCTCTATCGGGACGAGCGCAACAAGATGCTCGGCGGGGTTTGCGCCGGGCTGGCCGAGTACTTCGGCGTCGATGTGACGCTGGTGCGCATCGGCGTGGTGGTGCTGGGCCTGGCGGCCCACGTCTTCACCCTCGCCGCCTACGTGATCCTGTGGGCCGTGATGCCGCCCAAGCCGCTGGGCCAATAACCCGCAGCGGCAACTGCCGGCTACGCCAATGATTATCGCGCGCCCGACCGGGAGCGGCGGCGCGCGGCCCGCTGGGGCATTCGCTGATAAGGAGTTATTACGATGAACACGACGAAACGGCTGTACCGCGACGAGTCCAACAAGATGCTGGGTGGCGTCTGCGCCGGGTTGGCCGAGTATTTCGGCCTCGACGTGACACTGGTGCGCCTCGGGTTCGTGCTGGTGGGCCTGCTGACCCAGATCTTCACGCCCTTCTTGTACCTGATCCTCTGGGCCATCATGCCGCCTAAGACGGCTGAGCAGTAAGCCGGCCGCCATAGCGGTGTTGGGGGCGCGCGATCCGCGGATCGCGCGCCCCCCACTTATTTGTTTGGCCGCCGCGCGCTATCTGGTGTAACAATCGAGCCGGGATCGACCCATTCGCCCCCCTGCGTGAG
>CBJNAR010000022.1:0-12516 GCA_966434075.1 uncultured bacterium | reverse complement strand
GAGTACGATGAGTATTTCCAGTGGCCGCATCGGTCGTCCTCATTGTGCGCTTGCGGATCAGAGTGGCGCCGGTTAGGGCGGCGCGCGGGTTTGGCGCGGAGAAACCGCGCCTGTCAGCGCCTAAGCCGGATGTTACGCCCGGACAGAGGGCGCACCGTTTGCAGTGAACAGCGTCGCGCTGGCCGCGCAGAACATAGCCAACGGTTCATTCCCCAGGCGCGGCGCGGTCCGGTGGGGCCGTCGCGTGCGTTGAGGGCATCGTACCACCGGAATCGATCCCAGTGCGGTGTGGCCTGCCCTCCGGCAGCGGGCGGCGGATCGCGCGGATCCCGCCCGCGGCCGCCGCGCCCCAACTCCGCGATCGCTCGGTGCGGGAGCGCAATCCCCGCCGCAGGCGGCCAGCTAGGCCCGCGCTGGTGAAAAGGGGTAAAGACGGTCGACAACCGGGCTGCGCCGGTAGTGGTCAGGATCGGGAGGGTCGCTCCTGGCGTGGGCGAGCGGTCAAGCGGCCGCGGGCCCGCGTGTGCCATGGACTACCTCCCGGATCGACCCGCCGCGAGTGAGGAGGCAGCGGATAAGCAAACCGCCCACGGGCCGCAGGCAATGATTTCCTGAGCGGATCGCGATCCCCTGGATTATAGCAGATCACGCGCTGTTTCATGCGCGCTGGTTGCAGACCGCGGGGTGGGGCGCCCTCCTGCGGCGGCCCCGAAACAGCGGGAAATCTGCATTTCCCACTGTTTCGCGGAACCCTTCAGCAACCGCCCACGCTCAAACAGAGGTTCCCCCCACCCCGTAAAGCCCGAAAATAACAGCGGGAAATACTCGGCCCGGCGGGTATTCGTTCAGAGGGGAACCAGTGCAACTCGAAATTGCATCCAGTGCAAGTCGAAATTAGAAGTGACAGCACGCCGGCCGGTTCGGGGTGGCACGGGATGCCATTTGTGTTCGCGCCGGCAGCAGTTTTCGTTTGCACCGGATAGGGCGCGACAACACTCGCAGGCTAGCCGGTGGTGCGCCGATCCCACGCTTGTGCCCGCGCGGCCAGGGTACTTGTTTGGACTGGACCACCCAAAGGTTTTCGGGTACCTCAGCACCGTCTTCGCCGTGCCTCGTGATCGCTCCTGACTGCTTACTCTGCATCGCTCAGCGAATCCGCGCCAGGGCCTGGTTGACGGCGCTCACGTCGAACCGTTCTGGATCGAAGTGACCGCCGGCCCACTGGAGCCACGAGTCGTGCTCCGGGTGCCGTGGATGCCGGATGGCCCGCACAAACTCCTCATACCCGCCGATCCCGCCCACATCCTCGGGCGGCCCGGCCCGCTTGCCACCGAGGCAGACGGCATAGCCCGCACCGTCGTGCCGCGACTGAATGCGAATGCGCTCCACCACGATCTCTAGCGCCCACCCGTCGCCAAAGTCGTACTCATAGAGCAACCGGGTGCCAACAGTCGGGGCCAGCCGCGCCAGACGCACCCCGCGCTCGTCGAGCATGTCCGGGTTCGCGTCCTGCCAATCCGCGAACCGCTGCCCGTAGACCGCCCCGTTCACCGTGAACTGATGGAGGTGATGATCCTGCCAGCCCATCAGCACCTGGATAGCGCGGTGCAGCTTCACCAGCGTAATACCGCCGGGAACCTGCAGCCGGCGCCAGATGGCCGGCCGGCTCTCACGAAGGCTGATCTGTAACTCATAGAGCGTATCAGCCGACGGCGCCACCGGGCGTGTGGGGGCGGCGGCAGCCGCATGGTCCAGGGGATCTGCGGTACCGAGGGCTTCATCAGGCTGCCGCTGCCGGCGGCGGCGCTTGGGCGGCAGGTCGCCGTCTATGTTCCTGGCCGCTGCGCTTAGCCACTCGGCCACCATCTGCCCGGCCGACTGTCCGCCGTGTTGCGCCAGTTGCTCCAGGGCGTCATAGATCGCATCCGGCAAGTCCACCTGCAGCGTCTTGGTCATGCTAGCGCACTCCGCTCCTTTCGCCGGGTCGCCGCCCGATGGCCCACGGCGTTCCTGTCAGGGTCGGCACTCCAGTTGTCCCGCCGGTGCGCCGCCGGGAGACGGGCCTGCGGGAGCTTGCTTGAACCGCCGCTCCCGCTGCAACTTCTATACCGAGCGTATATCACTGGCAATCTGCCCGCGTGAGCAGCAGCGCATGACGGCGCCGCGGACTACCTTCGCCCGCCAGCATCCGGCCCGGCTCGCGGTAGAAACCGTAGTAACGCTTCCAGTAGCCCCCGCGTTAGCGCTTTTCTCTTCCGCGCGGCGCCGGCTTCTGCTTCAATGGACTCACCATCCGATCCCGCGGGCCGGGCGCGACCCGTGACCCGCCTTGCAACCAGGAGGGATGCCATGAGTACGCGCGGCTACAACAAGTGTGTTTTGGTGGGCAACTTGACCGCCGATCCCGAATTACGCTACACCGGCGTCGGCACGCCATTCACCATCTTCCGTATCGCCGTCACCCGCGCCTACAGTAGCAACGGCCAGACCCAGGCCGACACCCAGTATTTCGGGGCCATTATCTGGGGCAACGCGGCGGAGGCGGCCCACGCCCATCTGACGAAGGGGAATCGGGTGCTGGTGGACGGACGGCTGGAAAACCGGAAATATACCGATCCCGCCACCCAGCAAGCACACCGGTTTACGGAGATCGTCTGTAGCGCACGGGTCTTTCTGGACGGTCGTCGGGGCGAGAGCGGGCGGGGCGAACCAGGCAGCAGTCTGCCGGGCGAGGACCCCCCGCCGGACACGACAGCATCCTACTGATCGAGGGTAGCCGGGGTGCAGAACGGAGGCCGTGACGAATGCAGAGTCCCAGCCGGGCGACCCGCCGGCAGTGCCAGCGCGCGCTGGAGTTCGCCCGCCGCTATCTGGCGGCGGGCTGGCGGCTGATCCCCAATCACAATATCTATCGCGGCCGCTGTACCTGCCGGCTCCAGGCCGCCTGCGCGCATCCCGGCAAACACCCGCGTATCGCGGGTTGGACCGACGCCACCGCCGGTCAGGCCAGCAACGACCTGGTCGTCGTCGCAGGCTGGATCACCCGGTGGCCCTGGCTCAATCTGGGTCTGGCGACCGGTCATGGCCTGCTGGCCCTGGACATCGACCCGGCCCACGGCGGCCTGGCCTGGTGGACTGCCTGGCAGCGCATCCTCGGACCCACCGCGCGCCAGATCACCGGCAGTGGCGGCCTGCATCTGCTGTACCGTGTGCCGGAGCAGTACTATATCAAGACCACTGGCCCAGCCTCCCACCCCCTTGCCCCCGGCGTGGATACGCGAGGCGACGGCGGCCAGATCATCGTGGCGCCCTCCCGCAACATCCACGGGCCGTACCGGTGGGTGCCGGGCTGGGCGCCGTGGGACCAGCTGCCGGCCGCCGCGCCTCCCGCGCTCCTGGCGGAACTGCGGGAGAAACAGATCCTGGTCCCGCACAGCGAGCGTGTGGTTTGTGTTGCGTCTATTCCATCTGTGAGGTTGCTGGGGATATGTCGTCCTTCGGCCGAGATGCTGCTCGATAAATACGTGGCGCAAGCCGCGCCGGGGAATCGCAACACGTGCGGGTTCCACCTGGCGCTGCAACTGCGCGATAACGGCTGTAGTCTGGCTGAGGCCGACGCCTGGATGCTCCGCTATCAGCAAGCGCTGGATTTGCCAATCAACCGCTATACCGCTGATGAGGCGCTAACAGCCTGCGCTCCGCTTATCAGCGGCCTCCCCGCCGGGCGTGGGACCGCCGGGCAGCTCCAGTCTCCCCACCACCCGATCGCGCCGTCACCGATAACACCGCCGAGCCCGATGAGTATCCACACAACCCTTGACGATATGCGGGCGCGGCCCTGCAGGGTAGCGGGCTACCCATTCGAGCAACTCACGTGAGTTCACTGCGACCCCAAACCCATCAGGATGCCGAACCCGACGATGGTTTGCTGCTCTGGTTGCTGCTGGGAGGAACACCTGCCCGCGGGAGCGGTTGCTGCGCCAGTCGGTGGGCCGCGCTGCTGCTCAGGCCGACCGGTGCGGGCTGCGGGTGCGCGTTCTTGCAGGATTTCCGCTCCCGCTGGTGGGAGCTTCAACGATCTCTTGCCTCATTCTCGGGTGTGTAACGCTTCTGGTATCGCAAATGGTATCAACCCGGCTCCTACCCAGCCCTTGCCAGTTCGACGGGTACGTAGTACTATTAGGGTGTCCTGAGCTAATTAGTCTTGACCCTGAGGGCGCTTGACTATCACACAACATCGGCTCCGATAATCTCCTTACGATCACAAATTGTACAGATTCGTATATTCTGGATGCACGCTTAGTCCCGATCCGGTTCGTCCCAACGCCCGAATCATCCGTGAGCGACTACGGGCGCCGCTTAATCACAGCGCCAGCATCACTTGGCCAGGGCGCGCCACCAGGCCGGCTATATCCCGTCCCGTGGAGCGAGATGTAGCGTATCGCAAGGGCCGTTGCCCCACGCCGCGGTTCCCCCGATGAGCTTAAGAGCTCCCGTGGCTGCTCCAACCGCCCGGCCCACGGATCCAGCTCTTCCGCTGCCGATAGATTAAATCGGTCCGATATCATGTACCGGGCTCCCTCACGGTGGAGGTGGGCTATGGCCAATCAACCCAGCGGGACCGTCACCTTCCTGTTCACCGACATTGACCCCAGCGCCCACCATTGGGAGCAGCCGGCCGCTAGCCTGCCGGGGGCACGCGCTCGGTACGACCGCCTGGTGCGCGAGAGTATCGAACGGCAGGGCGGTTTCGTCTTCACAGCGACCGGTGACCGCTTTTGTGCCGCTTTCGCGACCGCTCCAGCGGCGCTCCTCGCGGCTCTGGCCGTCAGGCAAGCGATCTATGCAACGACGTGGGACGAGGAGGGTTCCCCAGGCATCCGGGTCGCCTTACACACCGGCATTGCCGAGGAACGCGACGGTGATTACTTCGGCCCGCCCCTCAATCGCGTGGCGCGCCTCCTCGCCGCCGGCCATGCTGGGCAGGTCCTGCTGTCCCTGGTGACCGCGGAATTGGTTCGGGCTCATGTCCCGGCCGGCGCCTATTTGCAGGATCTCGGCGAACACCGCCTGCCGGATCTGATCCAACCCGAACACATTTTTCAACTCGTCAGCCGCGATGGCCCGGCCGACTTCCCCCCGCTCCGCACCCTCGATGTGCATCCCCATAACCTGCCCGCCCAACTGACCGAACTGATCGGACGCGAGTCCCTGGTGCAAGTCGCGGCCACCTTGCTGCGCCGGTCCGACATCCGCCTGGTCACCTTCACCGGCGCGGGTGGCATCGGCAAGACCCGCCTGGCCCTGCAAACCGCCGCCGAATTAATCCATGAGTTTATCCATGGCGTCTTCTTCGTCAATCTGGCCCCGATCAGCGACGCTGGTCTGGTCTATGAGACGCTGGCTGAGACCCTCGAAATCCGGGAAGGATCCGGGCAGCTGCTGATCCCCAGCTTGTTGAACTTCCTCCGCGATAAACAAATCCTCCTGGTCCTGGATAACTTTGAACAGGTACTAGCGGCGGCGCCGCTGGTTCCCCATCTGCTCACCGTGGCGCCCCGCTTGAAACTCTTGATTACCAGCCGGATCGGCCTGCACGTGTCCGGCGAGCACGAGTTTGTGGTCCCGCCCCTGAACATGCCCGCCCCCACCGAGGCCATGCCCGTCGAGCAACTGTTGCAGTATGAGGCCGTGCGCCTGTTTGTCGACCGGGCGCAGGCGGTAAAACGCGACTTCGTGCTGACTCCCGAAAATGCCGCAGCAGTCCTCGGCATCTGCCGGCGGCTGGACGGCCTGGCCTTGGCTATTGAGTTAGCCGCCGCCCGGACTAAGATCCTCACTCCAGCGGCGCTGTTAACGCGCCTGGGCCACCGGTTACCACTATTAACGGGCGGCGGGCAGGATCGCCCCGCCCGTCATCAAACGTTACGCAATACGCTAGAGTGGAGCTATGGCCTGCTGCCGCCGGGGGAACAACGCCTGTTCCGCCGGCTCGCCGTCTTTCCCGGCGGATTCACACTGGAGGCGGCCGCCGCCGTGTGCGATCAGCCTACCGATCTGGGAGTAGATGTGCTAGATGGTATCGAGTCATTGGTGGCCAACAGCCTGTTACAGCTAGGCGATTCCCCCGACGATGATGCGCGGTTCGTGATGCTGGAGACCATCCATGAGTACGCGGACGAACGGCTAGCAGATAGCGGCGAAACCGCTGCCATGCAGCGTGCGCATGTCGGCTTCTTTCTCGAACTTGCAGAGGCGGCCGAGCCCTGGTTGACGAGTGCCAAACGCAATAACTGGCTGGCGCGGCTCGAGCAGGAGCATGATCACTTTCGAGCGGCCCTGGCCTGGAGCCGGCAGGCCCCGGAAACCAGCGAGACCGGCTTGCGTATGGCGGGCGCGCTGGTCTGGTTCTGGTATTTCCGCGGCTACCTGAGCGAAGGCCGGCGCTGGTTGGAAAGTGTGCTGGCGGCGGCGAGTGCCACCGGTTCAGCGGCCGCACAGGCCAAAGCGCTCGGGGCGGCGGGCGCCCTGGCGTTCTTGCAGAGCGATTACGCCCACGCGCGGGTGCGCCTTGAGGCCAGCCTACGCCTGTGGCGGGAACTGGGGATCGCGCGCGGCGTGGCCTACGCGCTGATGTTTCTCAGCCAGGTCGCGGCCCGCCAGGGAGATGCGGCCGCGCGGGCGCTGGGCGAGGAGAGCTTGGCCCTCTTCCGGCAGGTGAATGACCCCTGGGGCCATGCCCTGGCCCTGGACTTTTTCGGCGAAGTGGCCCGGGCAACCGGGGATGAATCACAACGAACGGCCCTGCATGCCCAGAGCCTTGCCCTGTTTCGCGAACTCGGGGATCATTGGGGGGTGGCGCTCGAAATGGGTAGCTTCGGGCGGGTGGCCTGGCAGCATGGCGATTATGCCACGGCGCGCCGGCAACTCCAGGAGGCGCTGGCCGTGCAGCGGGCCGTGGGGGACAAATGGAATGTAGCCTGGCTGCTGCGGAATCTGGGGGATGTGGCCCGCTATGAAGGCGACTATGCCCAGGCGCGGATCCTCCTGGAGGAGAGCCTGGCGCTGTTTCGTGACCTGGCAGATCAGTGGGGGATCAACAACACCCTGTATTTGCTCGGGCTCGTCGCCCAGCAACGAGGGGATCTCGGCCAAGCCACGGTCCTGTTGCGCGAGAGCCTGTCGCTGGCGCGGGAGACCGGCGACCAGTGGGTGAGCGTCCAGTGCTTACTCGCGCTGGCCGCCATCGCAGTCGCCGCCGGGCAAGTTGAGCGCGGCGGCGTGCTGGGGGGCGCCGCGGAGGCCCTGTTTGCAGTCGCCGGGACGTATTTGGAGCCGGCAGAACGGGCCGAAGCCGCGCGCAATCTGGCGACCTTACGCCGCCCGGCGGGATCGAGTTTCACTGCGGGCTGGGCGCAGGGCCGAGCCTTACCGCTAACCCAGGCCATCGCGCTGGCGCTCCAGGATCTGCCGATCCCGGGGGATCGGCCGCAGGCAGCCGGTCCGATCGGCAAGCCCGCCCCGGCCCCGGCTAATACCCTGCGGACCGATCCTGATGCGCTCACCCCCCGCGAGATCGAGGTGCTGCGCCTGGTCGCAGCGGGGATGACCGATGCCGCGATCGCCCGGCAACTCGTGCTCAGTCCGCGCACCGTGCAGGTGCATCTGCGTTCCATCTACAGCAAGCTGAATATCACCACGCGCAGCGCCGCCACCCGCTACGCCCTGGAGCAGCATCTCGCCTGACCGGCCTTCCCCAGCCCCATGGTCTGCACCAGCCCCACAGACGGAATCGAGAGGACGTGGGGGAGCAGTGGCGCTGCAGCCATGATCTGCGACCGCCTATCGGACTAACGCTATAGACAAACCAACCGCGGACCTGGCGACGGTGCGACAGCCAGGGTAGACCAGATAAGCACAACTACCTACATTGACCTCCCACTACTGCTCCCAGCACGCGCGAAAAATTACGCAACACTGCAGATGGCCGCGGCGCCCCCCGGTGCTATAGTCTTCTCAAGAACCTGACTTGGCTCGCTGGCAGCCACAGAATCAAGCGGGTGGGCATATATCGGAAAAGGAGCCTCTGATGAACAGCGAGCATACGGGAACACGGTTTACATGGACCGATGTTAACCAGTGGGTGGAGACCGGGTTGATCCGGCCAGGCCAGGCGCTAGCGATTCGGCGGCACGTGGCTGCGCTGGGGGCCGTCGCCCAGCAGGCGCAAACCGGCATCGAACAGCGGCCCGGGCTGAATATCATCACCGTCGCGTACTACTTCGGCGGGTTCATGATCCTGCTGGCGTACACCTTCTTTATGGGCTTCCAGTGGGAAACCATTAGCAGGCTGGGCCAGTGTGTCGTGGTGGGCTGCACCATCGGGCTGTTGTGGGCGCTCGGTTATCTGTTGCGCCGGGTCGGCTTTCGACTAGCGGGCGGGTTATTGACCTTCGCCGGCACGGGCATCGTACCCCTGCTGGTCTATACCATCCTCCACCTGACCGGAATCTGGCCGGATCAGCCCAGCTATGACAGCCCCGCGTATGAGGATTTCTATCTACAAGTCAAACCCGCCTGGGTAACCATGGAAGCAGTCAGCATGGTAGTGGCCGCTGTGGTCACGCTACGGCTACGCTTCCCCCTGATGACCCTCCTGGTCGGCTTCTGGGGTTGGTATCTTTCGATGGACTTGACCCGCTGGATCTTCCAGACGCCGGACTGGTCGTATGACGAGCATGAACAAATCGCCGGCATCATCATGGGCCTAATAATGCTGGCGATCGGCCTGGGGCTGCAGTTCCGCACCCATCAGGACTATAGCCGCTGGCTGTACATTTTCGGGCATGTGGTGGTGCTGGGGAATTTCTCCGCGCTGGCCCATGACCAAGAAGGACTCGCCGCGCTCCTATACGTTGGGCTCTACCTGACGTTTGTGGCCGCAAGCGTCTGGCTTCAACGGCCGGTCTTCGTCGTGTTCGGCGCGCTCGGCTGCTATGGCTATGCCAGTTACCTGGCCTATGACAAGTTCCACGGTTCGCTCCCGTTCGTCTTCACGCTGGCCCTGATCGGGCTGACGATTGTCCTGGCCGGGGTGGGCTATCAGAAGTATGGGCGGCCCTGGCGCCTGCGACGGAACGCCGCGAAGCAGAGCATAGCGGCGCGGGAAAGCGGGGATGTGCCGGTAGCTATTGGGACGGCGACGACCACCGCGCCGGCCGAAGAGTAAAACTAGCCTACATATAGGAGTCAATACCTGGCAACCGGCGGATAAAGGGCAGCGGCGCTGTGGAACCTGTGCAGCGCCCTGCTGCCGGGGCAGCACCTGATATGCAATGAGCAGTGTAGAAACGAACGTTCAGAAAGTGAGCGCATTGCCATGCAAACTCCAGTGGAACCCGCGGTCTATGGCCATCCTGAGCGTAGCGAGTTGATAGGCACGACCGTCGATGCGCCCAGCACGCCGCTAGCGGCGGAATCCGCGCCAGCCGTGCCCGGCGCCCAACCGTTCAATACGGGCCAGGCCATCCGGTACAGCGTGGCCAATTTCGGCTCCTCGAACTTCTATATGCTGTTCAACACGGCCATGCCCCTGTATCTCGACACGTACCATCTGGACCCAGCGCTGATCGGGTTGCTCGCCAACGAGCGCTCGCTGGTGGGGGCCCTCATCCAACCCATCGTCGGGCGCATCAGCGACCGGACGCGGACCCCGCTGGGTCGGCGCCGCCCGTTCTTCCTGATCGGCGTGCCCCTGGTGTCGCTGGCGCTGCTGTTGCTGGCCCTGCACCCGCCCTTCTGGCTGATGCTGGGTGTGATGACCATCGCGGCCTTCTTTCTCGCGGTGGCCGTCGACCCCTATCTGGCGCTGCTGGCCGACCTGTTTCCGCCCGCGCAGCGCGGCCGCGTTGCCGGGTTCACCGGGCTGGCGAACGCGTTGGGAGCGATTACCTTCTCATTGCTCGCCGTCCTCTTGTGGGCGCACTATGAGTTCCTGGTGTTTGCCCTGGTCATCATCCTGCTGCTTGGAGCGTGGGGCTTTACGTTCTTCACTGTCAAAGAACCGCCGCCTCCGCCGGCGCCCCGCGTGGAACCCGCGGCCCGCCGCAGTGCGCGCGAGTATGTGCGCGAACTGTTGCAGCACCGCGAAGCGGCCAAGTACACGGTGGCGATGATGCTGTTCTGGATGGGCAACGGCGGGGCCACCCCCTACGTCACCCTCTTCGGCAAACATGTGCTGGGCGCCGGTGACAGCGAGGCTTTCCTGTTGCCGCTAATGTACATCGCCGTCACGGCCTTGCTGGCGGTGCCGGCCGGCATGCTGGCCGATCGCATCGGCAAGAAAGCGGTCCTGACCCTGGGGCTGCTGATCTATGGGCTGGGGGCGATCCTGGGATCGCAGAGCCCGAACCTGCTGGTGGCCGCGCTCGCGCTCGGGGTGATCGGGCTGGGCAACGCCTGTACTGGGGTGCTGGTGGCATTGCTGACCGATATGGTCCCACACCGGCAGACGGCCGAGCTCGTTGGCGTGTTTTCCGCGGTGACCTCGTTTACCCAGCCCTTGGGTGCCATGCTCGCCGGCGGGGTCGTTGACCTGGTCACCCAGGTCGCGGGCGCCAGCACGGGTTACCGTTGGTCGTTCATCTTCGCTGGGGTGGTGATCCTGGTGGGGGCCGCGGTCTTGCAAACGGTGCATCCGAATCGGGTCGTACAAGCAGACTAATCGGATACTGCCATGGTTTGTTGAAAACCTTGCTTCCGGTCAACCAAGTGATGCACTTGTGCGCTATCGGAGGGATCAACAATGGAAACGTCTGCTTATACCGCGTCCCGACCGCGCCGTCACACGGTCAGCCGAAGCTGGAAACGGGCGGCGTGGATTCTCCTGCTGGTAATGGTCCTCCTAGTGTTGGGCCTGGCCGGAGCGGTGCTATACTTGGTGCGCCGGCCAATACCCCCCACGAATGGCACGGCCCGCCTGCCGGGATTGGCGGCATCCGTTACCGTTGTCCGCGATGAGACCGGGATCCCGCATATCACCGCCGCTAATCAGGCCGATGTGTTTCGCGCGCAGGGGTATGTGATGGCCCAGGACCGTCTCTGGCAGATGGATCTCTACCGGCGGACGGCAGCGGGACGCCTGTCCGAGATCGCCGGCCCGGCCGCCCTCGACCGCGATCAATTCATCCGCACCTTCGGCCTGCACCGGGCGGCTGAACAAGAGTGGGCCGCCCTACCGTCCGTGGCCCAGGCGGCCGTGCGCGAATATACCGCAGGGGTGAACGCGTATCTCGCCAGCCACCACGACGCCTTACCTCTGGAATTTACCATCCTGGGTTACCAGCCCGCGCCCTGGACCCCTGTCGATACCGTAGCCATCGGCAAGCTAGAGGCCTGGGACGTCGCCGCCAATCTGAACCACGAAGTGGTGCTGGCCGATTTGCAGGCGCAACTCGGCGCGGCCCGCGCCGCGAGCCTGCTGCCCGTCTATCCCGACGGCAAACCCATAATTGTGCAACCGTCGGCCCTAGCCGGCGACCCGCGTGGCACGATCCTGCCCCAGCGGCGGAGTGGCCTGTTCGGCGATGCCGATAGCGACAGTTTGATTGGTAGTAACAACTGGGTGGTGGACGGCACCTTGTCGGCCGACGGCTATCCGCTGCTGGCGGACGATCCCCATTTGCGCCAGCAAAATCCGGCGATCTGGTACGCCATGCACCTCCGTGCATTGGATGGGAGCCTGGACGTTGCGGGCGTAGCCTTGCCGGGTACGCCGGGGATCATTATCGGGCACAACCGCGACATCGCCTGGGGCATCACCGATCTCACCCCGGATGTGCAGGATGTGTTTGTCGAGCATCTCGATGAAGCCGACCACCCAGGTCAGTATGAGTACATGGACCAATGGCTGCCGCTGCAAGTCGCCACCGAGACCATTAACGTCAAGGGCCAGGCGCCGGTGGCGTGCGTAGTACGCAGCACCCGCCACGGTCCCCTGTTCAACAGCGCCTATCCCACACTCAAACAACCGGTGGCACTCCAATGGACAGGCGCCCAACCCGGCGGCCTGCTGCTGGCGGGTTTGAAGTTGGATCAGGCAGCGAACTGGGACCAATTCCATGCGGCCCTGACCACCTGGGATGCCCCCGGGCAAAACTTTGTCTACGCCGATCGCGCCGGGAACATCGGCTACCAGGCTACCGGACGGTGGCCGATCCGTCAGGGAGGCAACGGGCAGGTCCCCGTCGCCGGCTGGACAGGGGCGAACGAATGGGTAGGCTTCGTGCCCTATGAACAAATGCCCCGCGTCTATAATCCGCCCACGCACTACATAGTCACGGCGAACAACCGGGTCACAAGCCCTGCGTACCCGTATCTTATCAATGGCTACTGGCCGCCCTGGTTTCGTGCCGAGCGGATCCAGCAGATGTTGAGTAGCAAGACTCAATGGACGGTCGACGATTTCAAAGCCCTCCAATATGACACCCACAACCTGATCGCGGTGCGGGTCGGGAC
>CBJNAR010000021.1:0-12553 GCA_966434075.1 uncultured bacterium | reverse complement strand
AGATCATTTCGACCGAACAGGCCGTCGAATGGTTCGAGCTGGCCGGCGTCGGCCGCTCGCCGTCGCGTTTCGACATGACCAAGTTGACCAACCTCAACGGCCATTACCTGCGTCAGGCCGATGATGCCCGCCTGGTCGAGCTGATCCTGCCGCAGGTCGAGGCCAAGGCGGGCGTGTCCGTCGATGCCGAGGGCAAGCGTCGCCTGACCGCCGGCATGGCCGGCATGAAGGAGCGCGCCAAGACGCTGGTCGAACTGGCGGATTCGGCGCTGTTCTATGTGCGTCCGCGCCCGCTGGCGCTGGACGAGAAGGCGGCCACCGCCGTCGAGGCGCAGGAGCGCCCGCGACCCGGCGATGCGCCCCTGCTGCGGTCGGCCCAACTGGCCGACGCCACGGCCAGCCTGGAGCGCGCGCTGCCGGACCTGCCCGCGCGCGTGCCGCTGGCGCCGGGGCGCACGGCGCTGATCCTGCCCGTGCTGCTACTGGCTGCCTTCGGCGCCGCCCTGCTGGCGCCCAACCCGCTGCAAGGGTACTGGGACCAGCAAAACGCCATCCGGCAACAGCAGCAGGCCGAGGCCGAGAAGATCGAGCAGTTGCGCAAAGATCTGGCCGCCCGGCCCGGCGCGAACGACCCGGCCCGGCAAGAACTGCTGGCCCAGCTTGACCAACTGCACCACGATCTCCAGGCGGGCACCCTGAGCCGCGACCAGGCGATGGCCCGCCTGTCGGACGCGGAAGCGGCGTTGCAGAAGCAGATCGACCCGCGCGCGCCGGGCGAGCAGGCGGCGATGGACGCCCTGGCCCGCCAACTGGCCGAACAGCCGGGCGCCCTGGGCGACGCCGGGAAGGCGCTGCAACGTGGCGACAACGACCAGGCAGCCAAGGATCTGCAGCGGGCGGGAGCCGACGCGGCGAAGATGTCACCGGAGGACCGCCAGGCGCTGGCCGAGGGGCTGCGCCAGGCCGCCGCTGAAGCCGCGGCCAACGACCCGGCCCTGGCGCAGAGCCTGGAAGACGCGGCCCGCGCGGCGCAGGGCAACGACCCCCAGGCGACCCAGCAAGCCTTCGACAACCTGGCGCAGCAGGCGGCCGCCGCCGGGCAGCAGCAAATGACGCAGCAGGAGCTGAACCAGGCGCTGGCCCAGTTGCAAACCAGCAAGAACAACATCGCCTCCAGCGGCCAGCCGCAAACCGCCGGCACGCCCGGCCCGACCCCGCTGCCGGGCACCGCCGTGGCACTGGGCACCCCCGCCGGCACGCCGCTGCCCGCCGGCACCCCCATCGCGGGCGGCACACCGCTAGCCCTCGGCACGCCGCTGGCCCTCGGCACTCCGGTCAGCCTGGCGGGCACTGTCGTGCCGGGCACGTTTACCGGGACGGGCACGCCGGTGCTGGTGCCCGGCACCCCCGGCCAGGGTACGCCGGTAGCGGTGCAAGGGCAAGGTCAGGGCCAGGGGCAGGGGCAAGGCCAGGGACAAGGACAAGGTCAGGGCCAGGGGCAAGGTCAGGGCCAGGGACAAGGACAAGGCCAGGGCCAGGGACAAGGCCAGGGCCAGGGGCAGGGCGGTGGGGTCGGCGGGAGCGGCGCGGGCGATCAGCATACCGAGCCGGTGGTCGTGCCGCCTAGCACGCTCAACGCGCAGGGCACGCCCGTCGGCGTGGCGGCGCGGCCCAATTCGGGCGAGACCGGCGTTACAGGCGTGAACGTCGACCCGGCCACCGGCAACGCGACCGTGCCCTACCAGCAGGTCTATGGGACGTATAACGACAGCGCGCAAAAGACGCTGAGCACGACCTACATCCCGTCGGGCATGAAGGACCTGGTGCGCCGCTACTTCACGGCTATCGAGCCCGCGCCGTGAGCCGCCGCACCCGCCGCAGCCGCCGCAAGCGCCTCTTGCCGGCAGGGCCGCGCTGGACGCTGCTGGCGCGAGGTGTCCGCCGCCAGGCGCGCGCCGGAGTCCGCACGGCCCGCAAACGGCGCAACGAACTGGCGATCACCCTGCTCTACGCCATTGCCGGCGCGCTGTGCCTGGCGCTGGCCGCGTTGCTCGTCGCGCCCTCCCCCACGCCCGCCGTCGAAGCAGCGACCCGGCTGCCCGAAACCGCGCCCCCGGTCTTCCGCGCCACGGTCATCGGGGCGGTAGTGTTGGCGGGTATCGGCGTGGTCTTGTTTGGGCTGGCCCTTAATTCGCTGCGGCTGTGGTGGCAAAACCGCACCTAGTTCCCGTGTTATGTCAACTAAATGAAGGGGAGGCCGCCGCAACCGCCAATTGCCCGGCATGGTATCATAGTAGAGCATAATCACCTACCCTGTCACTCTGAGCGCAGTGAAGAGTCTCCGGCGCCCCAAACGAGACGAGATTCTTCGCTGCGCTCAGAATGACAGTCGGGGCGTGTCCCTCTGAGCCGGTCATGTGCCCTCGCCACACCAGGGGCGCTGACCAAGGCCGGGATGCTGGTGTAGGGGCGGGTTTCAAACCCGCCGTGCCGCCCTACGCGCCCTGTCGATTGTCAGCATAGTGCGGCGAAGAGTCTCCGGCCCCCAAACGAGACGAGATTCTTCGCTGCGCTCAGAATGACAAGAGGAAGCCGGAGGCACTACGAGGAGGCCCGCATGATCCTGGCGCGCAACGACGCGGGGCGGCCCGCGAAGGGCTGGTATACGGAGTTGTTTCAGCCGGCGCTGCCCGCTATCGGCTTTGCCAACGCCGGCATCAACGAGCCTCATTACCACCAGGAGTTGCGGGAGGTCTATCTGGTGGCGCGGGGCAGCAGTACCATGATCGTGGACGAGCAGAAGATCACGTTGCAGGCGGGCGATGTGATCGTGGTCGAGCCGGGCGAGGTGCACACATTTGTCGACAACACGCCCGACTACTTCCATTTCGTGCTACATTGCCCGATGATCCGGGGCGATAAGGTGGCGGTTCCTTAGCACTATTTGCTTAGAACGGTAGGGATACGATGACAACCAACATCCAGAATCCCGGCGGGGGCAGCGGGGCCGCCTCCTATACCTCCCTCTTCGACGCCAACTTCCTCAAGAAGTTGGAGCGGTTGAGCGTGATCAGCCGCAAGCTGCGCGCCGGGCGGATGAAGGGCGAGCGGCGGTCCACGCATCGCGGCAACTCGGTCGAGTTCGCCGATTACCGGGACTACACGCCCGGCGACGACCTGCGGCGCGTGGACTGGAACGCCTATGCCCGGCTGGAGCGCCTCTTCCTCAAGCTCTACCAGGAGGAAGAGGACATCACTATCCATGTGCTGCTCGACGGCAGCAAGTCGATGGACTGGGGCGACAACAAGCCGGTGTTCGGGCTAGGCACGGTGGCGGCGCCGGGCGGCGGCACGCCGGCCTCCGCCGACCAGAACAAGCTGATCTACGGCAAGCGCACGGCGGCGGCGCTAGGCTACATCGGCCTCAGCGGCTTCGACCGGGTGACGGTGGCGGCGTTCCACCGGGGCAACATCAGCCGCTTCGCGCCGGTCCGCGGGCGGGGCCACGCGGTCAACCTGCTGCGCTTCATCGCCGGGATCCAGCCGGGCGGCGAGACCGACCTGGACGCCTCGCTGCGCGCCTACGCGGCCTTTGCGCGCTACCCCGGCGTCTGCTTCATCATCAGCGATTTCTTCACCGCCGGGGGCGGCACAGAGGGTCTGGCGGCCCTCCAGGCGGCGGGGCACGAGATCCACGTGCTGCACATCCTCGCGCCCGCCGAAGTCCACCCGGAGGTGGCGCTGCTGGGCGACCTGCGCCTGCGCGACAGCGAGACCGGCCAGACGCAAGAGGTGTCCATCGACAGCGGCCTGCTCGACATTTACGCCGAGAAGTTCGCGGCGTGGCAGGGTGCGCTGGAGAATTACTGCCGGCGCCGGGGCATCAACTACCTGCAAATCACGACCGACGAGCCGTTCGACGAACTGGTGCTGCACTACCTGCGCCGCCGCGGAGTGATTGGATAACGTGGGCATCCTCGAACCGCTGGCGTTGCTGGGCGCGCTGCTGGCGATCCCGATCATCATCTTCTATATGCTGCGCCTGCGCCGGCAGGAGATCACGGTGTCGAGCAGCATGCTCTGGCGCCAGGTGTTGCAGGACCGGCAGGCCAACGCGCCCTGGCAGAAGCTGCGGCGCAACATCCTGCTTTATGTGCAATTGCTGGTGCTGGCGCTGCTGGTGCTGGCGCTGGCGCGGCCCTTCCTGGAGGGTGCGGGCGGTGCGGCGGGCAACATCGTGGTGATCCTCGACGGTGGGGCCGGGATGCAGGCCACCGACGGGGCGGACGGCGGGCGGACCATGACCCGCTTCGCCCGCGCCCAGGCCGAGGCCACCGGTCTGGTGGACAGCCTGGCCGCGGGCAGCCGCATGACGGTGATCCTGGCCGGGCCCGCGCCCAGCACGGTGATCAGCGGGGCGCAGGATAAGGGCGCGCTGCGCGGGGCCATCGCCGCCCTGCGCCCGGCCAATGGCCCCAGCAACATGACGGCGGCCGTGACCCTGGCCGCCGCGGCGGCGAATACGCCCGACAGCACGGTGATCGTCATCAGCGACGGAGCCATCGGTGAGCAGAAGCTGCCCGACGTGAGCGCTGCCGTGCGCTACATCCCCGTGGGCCACAGCGGCGACAACACGGCCATCACCGCGCTGGCGCTGCGCGACGCGCCGCAGGGGCCGCAACTCTTCGTCAGCATGGCGAACCTGGGCAGCCAGCCGGCGGCGGGGCTGTTGACGGTCGAGGTGGACGGGCGACCCTGGGACTCGCGCCAGGTGAGCCTGCCCGCCGGCGGCGAACCCGAACTGACCCTGCCCGACCTGCCCATCGGCACGCGCCAGATCACGGTCACACTCCAGGTGCCCGACATCTTGCCGCTCGACAACACGGCCTGGGCGGTGCGCGGGTCCACCGGCAGCGCCCGCACGCTGCTGGTCAGCGCGGGCAACAGCTTCGCCGAGAAGGCGCTCAACCTGCTGCCCCAGGTGAAGCTGGACCGGGTGCTGCCCGCCAACTATAAGCCGGGCGCCGGGTACGACCTGACGGTGTTCGACGGCTACCTGCCTGCGACGTTGCCGCCGGGCAACCTGCTGTTGATCAATCCGCCCAACTCACCGCTACTGCCGATTTCGGGCACGATCACCGCGCCGGTCATCGGACAGGTCGAGAGCAACGATCCGTTGCTGAGTTATGTCGACTTGAGCAATGTCCATCTGGCCGAAGCGGCGCGGGTGCAGCCGCCGATCTGGGCGCGCACGCTGGTGCGCACCACGGCGGGCGACCCGCTGCTGCTGGTGGGCGAGCTTGACGGGCGGCGGGTGGCGGCGCTGGCCTTCGACCTGCACCGCACCGACCTGGCCTTGCAGGTTGCCTTCCCGATCCTGGTGGCGAATCTGGTGCAGTGGCTGGCGCCCGGCAGCGCGGTCGATCTGCCGCCGCGGCTCACGCCCGGCACGGCGGTGGCGCTGCACCCGCTACCCGACGCCGACCAGGTGACGGTCGCTATCCCGGCGGGACCTGATACACCGGCGCGCGAAGTCACCCTGCCGGTGCAGCCCAACCTGACCTTCGCCGATACGGCCCAACTCGGCCTCTACACGGTGCGCCAGAGCGCCAAAGGCAAGCCGCTGGGCCAGCCGGAGGCGTTCGCCGTCAACCTGTTGGACCGCGTGGCGGCGGACATCGCGCCCCGCCCTACCCTAGCGTTGCAGGGGCGCCCTGTCGCGGGCGGGCAGCCGGTAACGGGGCCGCGCGAGGTGGCGCCCTGGTTGCTGGCCCTGGCGCTGCTGGTGCTGGTGCTGGAATGGTGGATGTATCATCATGGCGGCGCGGGCGCGCTGCGCCGGTTGCGGCCCCGTGTGCGCTAATTTCCCAAAGTTATCCCCAAAGAAGCCCTTATCCACAAGTTTTCCACAGGTTTTGGGCTTTTCTGGGGATAACCTTGGGCAATGGTTGGGATATAGCAGGGGTTCGCAGGGGATTGGACAGGGCTAAATGAACGATAACCGGACGGACGACGCCTATCCCTCGACGGGGCTGAGCATCATCCACGCCGACATGGATGCCTTCTATGCCTCCGTGGAGCAGCGCGACCACGCCGAACTACGGGGCATCCCGCTGGCGGTGGCCAACGGCGCCGGGTCGCGGCGGGGCGTGGTGGCGGCGGCCTCGTATGAGGCGCGGCGTTTCGGCGTGCGCTCGGCCATGCCGCTGTGGCGTGCGCTGGAGCTATGCCCCGATCTCACAGTGGTGCCGGGCAACCATAAGCTCTACCGCGAGGTGTCGGGCGCGGTCCACGAAGTCTTCCGCCGCTTCACCACGCGCATCGAGCCGATTGCCCTCGACGAGGCCTTCCTGGACGTGACGGCAGTCGCGCCGACCATCCACCGGGCGATGGAGGTCGCGGCGGAGTTGAAGCGGCAGATCCGCGCCGCTGTGAACCTGACGGCCAGCCTGGGCGTGGCGCGCGGCAAGATGCTCGCCAAGATCGCCAGCGACCGCTCGAAGCCCGACGGCCTGCTGGCGGTGGCCGAGGGCCGCGAAGCCGAGTTCCTGGCCGGGCTGCCGGTGAACGCGTTGTGGGGCATCGGGCCGAAGCGCGAAGCCCAACTGGCCGATCTGCACATCACCACCATCGGCGACCTGGCGGCGCTGGACGAGGAGCAGGCCCGCGCGCTGTTTGGCCGCTGGGGCGCGGAGGTGCGCGACCTGGCGCGCGGCTACGATCCGCGTCCGGTGGTGCCGAACCGCGACAGCAAGTCGATCAGCAGCGAGACGACGTTCGAGGAGCTGCTGTCCAGCAACCAGGGCGCGGAGATCGCCGCCGTGCTGCACGGGCTGGCCGAGGAAGTGGCCGCCTCCGTCGAGGCCGAGGGCTTGCTGGCCCGGTGTGTGGCGGTGAAGATCAAGACGGCGGACTTCCGCACACAAACGCGCCAGCGCACGCTGCTGGCGCCCAGCGCCGCTGCATCCGTCATCTACCGGGCGGCGATAAGCGAGTTCCGGCGCTGGCTGGTTGAGCGGCAAGACGCCGGGGCGCAGGGACCGGCCCGGCTGCGCCTGCTGGGCGTGCGGGCCTCCGATTTTATTGCGCGCGACGATACCCGCCAGCTAAGCCTGTTTGAGCGGCTTTATACGAATTAATGAGCGTATCCGGGAATAAATTACCAAGGGGTAAGGTCACGGCGTCGGAGAGGATGTGCATATTTTCCCACTTTCTCCCCCATTTATGCACAAGTTATGTGGATAACTTGCCCAGGGTTATCCCCAGATACCCCCCAAATGTGGTCCAGATGTGGATAAAGCGGCCCGGTTATACACTAAATAGGGGTAGCAGCACTTGGTAGCCGGATGATGGTGTGCAAATGTGGATAACTTTCAGGTCCGGCTATCCACATAATCGAGAGCCGTGGGGCCGGTTTGCGCGGGATATAAGCAATTCTTATCAAGAAGAAGCCAAACATCCCTTGCCAGCAGCCGAGCAAACTGCTATAGTTATAACACTCTTTGACACCCGGCCTGGGGCGGGCGATGATGCCCGCGAGGCGCACGGGATTGAACCAGTTCACCAGACGGTCGCGAATGGTCCAGTGTTGTGCCGGCCGCATGTGACTCTCAGGAACGGATGAAGGCAGGAGCGGAATTTATGGAGGCAACACAGCTCTGGCAGGCGGCCCTCAATGTCCTCCAGCAGCAAGTGGCACGGAAAGAATTCGATACCTGGCTCAAGACCAGCACCATTGTCGATTTCGCCGACGGCACAATTGTCGTTGCCATGCCCAACACGTTTGCCGTCGAATGGGTGGAGAACCGGGTCAAGCCGGTGATCGAACGCACACTCAGCGAGCTCGTTGGCTACTCGTTGAAAGCGCGGTTCGTGGTACGCCAGGGCACGGGGTATTTTGTGCCCGCGCCTGCACTGGAGCGAGCCGCCGCGATGGCTGTTGCAGCCGTGCCTGCGAGCCTCGTGCCGGTGGGCGCGGGGGCCGTCATGCACAGCCACCTGGGCGCTAATGACGGCGCCGGGGTGCCACGTATGTTTGGAGTAGCCGAGTCCGGCGACCACGCCGGCGCAAGTAAGCAGGGGTTCCCGATGGCACAGACAGTCGATAGTCAGCCGCGCGCAGGCTATGATAACGGTGGCGGACGCAGTTACTCCACCGGCTCGGGTCCTGTAGTGAGTAAGGACACGCATGGGTCGACGCGGTACCAGGCACCATCCCGCCGGGAAATCGCCATGCAGGCCGAACTGGGCATGGACGATTCCACGCCGCTGAATCCCAAATACGTCTTCGAGCATTTCATCGTCGGCGCCAGCAACCGCATGGCCCACGCGGCCAGCATGGCAGTCGCCGAGAACCCGGCTCATGCATATAACCCCTTGTTCCTCTACGGCGGTGTCGGTCTGGGCAAGACCCACCTGCTGCACGCCATTGGGCACTATGTCCTCAACAACTACCAGGGCATGCGCGTGAAGTACGTGTCGTCCGAGAAGTTCACCAACGACCTGATCAACGCCATCCGCGATTCCAGCAACGAAGATTTCCGCAATCGCTACCGGACGATCGACATCTTGATGATCGACGATATCCAGTTCATCGCCGGCAAGGACAGCACGCAGGAAGAGTTCTTCCACACGTTCAACGCCCTGCACGGCGCGGGCAAGCAGATCGTCATCAGCAGCGACCGTCCGCCGAAGGCGATCTTGACGCTGGAAGACCGGCTGCGCTCGCGCTTCGAGGGCGGCCTCATCGCCGACATCCAGCCGCCCGACCTGGAGACGCGCACGGCGATTTTGCGCGCCAAGGGCGACTCGCAGCAGATCCCGATCCCCAGCGAAGTGATCGACTACGTGGCCCACAAGGTCCAGAGCAATATCCGCGAACTGGAAGGCGCACTGAACCGCATCATCGCCTTCGCCATGCTGAACCACAAGCCGCTGACGGTGGACGTGGCGGCGCTGGCGCTGAACGACCTGGCGGCCAACAACCGCCGGCGCCAGATCACCCCCGCCCGCGTGGTCGAGACGGTCGCCAGCTTCTACAGTATGGACATCGACGATCTGAAGGCCAAGTCGCGCAGCCGGGACATCGTGGTGCCGCGACAGATCGCCATGTACATCATCCGCGAGGAAACCGACACGTCGCTGACCGATATCGGCGCGGAGTTCGGCAATCGCGATCACACGACGGTGATGCACGCCTGCGAGAAGATCGAGAAGGCCAAGGAGACGGACAACCAGATCCGCCAGGCCGTGCTGGCGATCCGCCAGATGCTCTACGGCGAGATCATGCACTAACCCCACCCATTTTCGGGGTGTGCCGGGACCGGATAGCTGACATCTATGTCACTATCCGGTCCGCGCTTTCAGGGCAGCGCACCGGGAGGCATCGTGATCCGGTGGCGAGCTAAACATAAGATTGTGTATAACCCGCCGGTTTTTGTGGATAACCTTGGCCCTTTGTGGATAATCAAGGGAACGCTGGCTAGATTTCGGTCAATACCGCATCCACGTTTTTGTTGGTTTTCACATCCTGCTTTGCGCGCCCGGTGCTTAGGTCGGAGGCCGGCACCCCGCCGGTGACCGGGATCGGCCCCGCCGATCAGGATCGCCCTGTGTATTGCGTGTGGACAAGACTGTGGATAATAGGCGCAAATCATGTGGAGACCAGCGGTATAACCGGCGCAAAACCTGGGATAAGATCGGGAGAGATTCGGGATAAGGATGGCCACGGAAGATATCCACAAATCCCGACGTGGAAAACTCCCGCGGGCGCGTGGAAAACGGTGCGCGATTCTCCACAGGATTCCCCCAGCAAAAACGGCGAATCCAGGCACGAAAGCGGCGATTATCCACGAATCCACAGCCCCTACTACTAATACGGCGGATTCATCCATATAAAATAAAGAAAGATATAAACAACGGAGCCGGCGAGCTATCCACAGGAAGCCATCGAACCCATTCCTGCAGGCAGCCGGAAAATCAACCCGAACCTCCAGCAGAAAGGTGTGGAAAAAGTACTTGTATCCCCCGGCTGGGATATGTTATAATGAAAGAGTACCCATCCTTATGGGCAATGATACCTAGTGACGGAAGGACGGCTACGCTATGAAAATCGTTTGCAGCCAGGACCAGTTAAATCGTGGTCTGAACATTGTCGGCAAAGCGGTGACCACCCGCACCACTTTGCCGGTGTTGAACAACATCTTATTGGCGACGGACGAGGGGCGTCTGAAACTGACCGCGACGAACCTGGAAGTCGGCATCACCTACTGGCTGCCCTGCAAGAGCGTGGAAGCCGAGGGCGCCGTCACCGTGCCGGCGCGCCTGTTGCAGGAATTCGTCAGCAGTTTGCCGAACGACCTGATCACCATCGACGCCAACGAGAGCAATTACACCATCCACCTGACCTGCGCGCGCTTCGAGGCCAACATCCGGGGCATCGACGCCGAGGAGTTCCCCACCCTGCCGAAGCTCAGCGGCGCGCCGCTGGTGAGCATGCCCGCGGCGTTGCTGCGCGATATGATCACCCAGGTGAGTTTCGCTGCGTCGCGCGACGACAACCGGCCCGTGCTGGCGGGGGTGCTGCTGAGCTTCCAGGGCCGCAAGGTCACGATGGCCGCCGCCGACGGGTTTCGGCTCGCGGTGCGTACCGCTGAACTGGAGCAGCCGGTGGGCAGCGAGAGCGAGGTGCGCATCATCGTGCCGGTGCGAGCCATGGACGAACTGGCGCGGGCGCTGCCCGATGCCGGGGCCGGGGAAGACGCCCAGGTCGAGATCACCGTCACGCCGAACCGCAACCAGGTGCTCTTCCACGCCGGCAACCTGAACGTCACCTCGCGGCTGGTGGACGGCAACTTCCCGCCGTATGAGCAGATCATCCCCAGCGCCTGGACCACCCGGACCGTGGCCACGACGACCGACTTGCAGAAGGCGATGAAGATCGCGTCGTTCTTCGCCCGCGACAACGCAAGCGTGGTGAAGCTGACCACCACACCGGCGGGCGAGTTGGAACCGGGCTTGCTGACGATCACGGCCAACGCCGCCGAGGTCGGCGATAACCAGAGCCAGCTCGACGTGTTGATCGACGGCGACCCTAGCCAGATCGCGTTCAATGCCCACTACGTCATGGATGTGCTGGGCGTGATCAATACCGCCCAGGTGGCGATTGAAATGCAGACCCCCGGCGCACCAGGGGTGTTCAAGCCTGTGGGGAGCGAGAACTATTTGCACGTGATTATGCCGATGCACCTGGCCCAACGTTGATCGGCGGCGGTTCTCCCTGGCAGGGGCCGCTGCGACAACGATATTTATTTGGCGCTCCGCCCTTGTTTCACGTGAAACAAGGGCGGGGTTGCTTTAGACAAGGTAAATGGCTGCTATGTCCAGTACAAGCCTGCGGCTGTATCCGGCCACCCCGGACGCTGCGCCAGACGACATAGCGGATTTCTTTGCAGCGTTACAAAAGATTGGGTTGATCGATCCGGCAACGGTTTACACCGTACACGGTTCATATTCGCCTGGTCGGCGCTTTCACGAGTTGATCGCTTTTCGCAGATCGCACATGGTGATGCAACTGGCGGTCGTGAGCGATCAAGTGGAAGAATTGGGGTTGGTAGACAGTCGAAGACTATGTCGGGTTAGTTTCTCGGAGATCTTCTCTGAGCAGACGTTTCTTGGCATGGGCAACACCCGTCCGCCACGGTGTCTAGTGTGCGGGAACAAGATAACCGCATGGCAGCAAGCCATGAATACATGGTTCGCAAACAAAACGAGTTACCGGTGGCGCTGTCCGGTTTGTGTGAATCAAGCAGGTCCAGCAGACTGGGATTGGAAACACAGCGCGGCTATCGCGCGTTTCACGCTTGATTTACACGGGATTCACCATGGCGAAGCGTATCCCAGCACGGAGCTATTGCGGTTTCTTGCGGATTACCTGGGTAGCGCCTGGGATTACTTTTATTGCCGCATATAGCTAGCCATTGGATAAACGCTTATGACCCGTTGTTTCACGTGAAACACTGCGTTGCACTGGCAACGTGCAGAATGGCGAATAAGGCTATCTAATGGGAAAGGTTTCACGTGAAACATTGCTTGTAGCAATAGCGGCCAACAAGAGGAGGCAGTACTCACTGTGGGCTTCCTGTACTTCTAACGGCGCTTGTGTATAATACAGTGCAATGATGGCGACCGGCACAGTCTGTTTCACGTGAAACACGCCGGAACTCGTGAAATGCTGGCGATTTACTATTACGTTTTTGCTGGTATGTTCCTTGCTCCTACGCTGCCGGGCAACCGGTGTTTGAGCTCTAGCGGGAGGTGTTCGTATGATGCGCTGGCTGATTCGGCTGAGTATTGGGGCGGGCGTGGCCGCGCTTGCCATTTACCTCTGGTCGCGCTTGAACCAGGACTATGACGACGACGAGATCGAGGACGAGATCCCGCTCGAATTCGACGTACCCATGGAAAGTGCGGGCTCGCCGCTGGAGGCGCCGATTGAGTTCGATGTGCCGATGGATAGCGCCGCGGCCAGCGTGGATGTCCCGGCGGAGGCGCC
>CBJNAR010000020.1:0-12635 GCA_966434075.1 uncultured bacterium | reverse complement strand
AGACACTCGAACAGCCAGAAGTGGTTCGCCCAGGGCCGGCCGGGGATGGTGAAGGAGAAGGTCTCGCGGTCCAGCACCTCGTGGTGCTCGAACATCCAGCGGCCACCGGCCAGGTGGTAGAACGTGTCGGTGTCGCCGCCCTGCATCACGGTGTCCACCACGCCGTCCGCGAAGTTGGGCGCGTGCAACGCCTGGTAGAAGGCGTTTTGCAGGGCGATAGGCACATGGCCGATGTTCTGCTCATAGTTCGGGCGCTCCGTCTGGGCGGCGGCCAGCGCCTGGGTCACTTTGGGGCTGTGGCCGTGCGCCTTATCCCATGCGCAGGCACGAGCGTAGGCCGCCGGGCCGTCGAGCCCCTCGCGAATCACCGCGGCCAGCGCCACGATGAACGCCGCCGACGCGTCCTGGCAGACGTGGTTTGGGTGCGTGAGTTGCGTGTCGGCGCGCACATAGCCGTCGAGCACGGCGGGGTCGAGCGCATAGCCCCAGATGCCCAGCGGGCTTTGCCGCATCAGCGCGCCGTTGGCCTGCGAACTCTGGGAGGCGCTTTCCCGCGCCGTTGCCGCTGCGCTGCCGCCCTGGCGCCGGGCCGCCGCGATCCCGCTCAGCGCCTGCCGGGTCGCGTTGCCTTCGTCAAACGGGTGGCTCTCGTGCCAGTCGCCATATGCGGCGGCGATCTGCTCTATGTCGAAGCCATGCGCCACCAGCGTGCGCGCCAGGGCCAGCGCCAGTTCCGAGTCGTCGGTCGGCTGCCCGGCCAGCGTGCCGAACACCGGGCTCGGCCCGATCTCGCGCAAGCCGCCCGGATGCATGTTGCGGATCGTCGCCGCCGATTTGAACTCGACCATGCTGCCCAGCGCATCCCCGGCCAACTGCCCCAGCAGGCAACCCTGCGCCCGCGCCAATATCCCCGCGTCCTGCCCGGCCTCCGGCTCCTGCGTCATCCCTGTCTCCTTCCCTACTTTGGGGTTCGATGTACTGCAACCATGGTGTGGGTTGTACGCTATCAGAGTGCACCTGTCAATAGCCATCCTCTAAAGGCGGCTGTCAGATGTATTCTTCACCGCTAATACAAATCGTCTTCGCGTTCTTCGTTCCTTCGCGGTGACCGTATACGCGCACTGTGCCCCGGTTCGGGCCGGTTGCCGCGCCCCCGGCCGTGCGGTATAATCCGCTCACATCATACTCGCCACAAACAGAGCACAAGGGGCAGCCGATGAAGATCATACTGGATGCGATGGGCGGCGACAATGCGCCGCTGGAGACCGTGGCCGGGGCCGTGCTGGCGGCGCGGGAGTTCGACGTGGAGGTGGTGCTGGTGGGGCGCGAGGCGGCGATCAAGGCCGAACTTGCCAAGCACGACACCGCCGGGCTGCGCCTGCCCATCGTGGACGCACCCGACGTGATCCCCATGGACGAGCACCAGCCCTCCACCGTCTGGAAGCGCATGAAGAACTCGTCGCTGGTCGTGGCCCTCAACCTGCTGCGCGACGGCGGCGGCGACGGCCTGGTCTCGGCGGGCAACACCGGCGCGGTGGTCGCCTCGGCGCTCTTCATCCTCAAGCGCGTGCCCGGCATCGAGCGGCCCTGCCTGGCGACCATCTTCCCTACCCGCAGCGCCAAGCGCCCCGTGCTCATCGCCGACGCGGGCGCCACGCCTGACGCCAAGCCGCACTACCTGTTGCAGTGGGCGCGCATGGGCTCGGTCTACATGCAGAACGTGTTCGGGCTGCAAGCGCCGCGCGTCGGCCTGCTCAGCAACGGCGAGGAAGAGGTCAAGGGCAACGCCCTGGTGCAGGAGTCCTTCCCGCTGCTGCAAGGTGCTGGCCTCAATTTCATCGGCAACGTCGAGGGCAAGGACATCCCGACCGGGTCGGTAGACGTGGTCGTGACCGACGGCTTCACCGGCAACGTGGTGATCAAGCTGGCCGAGGGTCTGGGCAGCATGATCCTGGGCCTGTTGCGCGAGGAACTGACCGCCAACCTGTTCAGCAAACTGCTGGCGGCGGGCCTGCAACCGGCATTCAAGCGCGTCCGCAAACGCATGGACTACGCGGAATACGGCGGAGCGCCCCTCTTCGGCGTCCAGGGTCTGGTGATTAAGGCGCATGGCCGCTCCAACGCCCGCGCCATCCGCAGCGCCATCCGCGTCGCCAACCAGGCCGCCGAGCGCGGCACCCTGGCCGCCTTCCAGCAAATCGGCGCCGCCCCCGCACCTGCCGCCGCCACGCCGAGCGAGGTCGCCGGGTAAGCGCGACAATCCAGCAATCATTCACAGACAGACCCAACCGGGCAGAAGCAATCCTGGTCGGGTCTGTTTTGCTTGTTCATGCCATCGTTGCTGTGTAGGGGCCGGTTTCAAACCGGCCTGGCGCCTCCTGCTGAACCCCGCCCATTTCCCGAATCATGGCCCGTAACTTGCGGCACAGAGCCGATCATCCGCGGGAGAGGGCGAATAGCTGCACCAGTTGGGCGATAAGCACCGCATCCCGGCCCTCCTGGCGGATAGCTTTCAGGCGGCCTTCCATGTACGCCAGGCGCTTCAACGCATCATTCCTGGCGATCTGTTCGCGTTTCACCATGCCGTCCTCCCTTCTCGCCGGGACCCCCCCGGCGCGGGTTGGCGCCCGGATTATAGGCCGCCGCCGCGCGGCCTGTCAAGATCCGCTGTGGCCCGAAATTTGGTAAAATAATAGGATCGGGCGCCACGTTGTGCGACCCGTGGGATACCGATTGCGTATCCCGGATGGTATAAGGAGTTTTGGGTGAATAGCACGTTCGGGCACCTCGTCATTATCGCGGTGCTCATTCTCATTAACGCGTTCCTGAACATGGCCGAGATCGCCACGGTCTCGGTGCGGCGGGCGCGCATCAAGCAACTGGCCGACGACGGCGACCAGCAGGCCCAGCGCGTGCAGCGCCTGCTGGCGAATCCGCGCACCTTCATCGCCACGGTCCAGATCGGCGTCACGCTGACCGCCCTCTTCACCTCGGCCTTTGGCGCGGTCAGCCTGGTCGAGGAAGCGTCCAAGGGGCTGGTGAGCGCCTTCGGCCTGGCGATCCAGACCGCGAACACCGTTGCCCTGGTGCTCATCACCATCGCCGAGGCGTTTCTGGTGCTCATTTTCGGCGAACTGGTGCCCAAAACCTTCGGCATCGAGATGGCCGAGCCGATTGCCTTGCGCGTCTCCGGGTTTGTGGCGATCCTGGCGCGCGTCATGTGGCCCGCCGTCGCCTTCCTCTCCGGCACCACGAACCTGGTCGTCCGGCTGCTGGGCGGGCGCCGCAACGCGCAGATACCGAGCGTGACCGAGGAAGAGATCATCTCGATGGTCGAGACCGGCGAAGACGAGGGGGTGCTGACGCCGAGCGAGCAGGAGATGATCCGCAACATCTTTGAGTTCACCGACCGGCGGGTCAGTGAGGTCATGGTGCCGCGCCCCGACATGTTCGAGCTATCGGGCCGCATGACCATCGCCGAAGCGGGGCCGCTGGTGCGCAAGTCGGGCTACTCGCGCATCCCGATCTACGAGCAGGACCGCGAGAACATCACCGGCATGGTCTTCGCCAAGGACGTGCTGGGCGCCTATATCGAAGGGCGCATCGACCAGCCGTTGCAGAAAATCGTCCATCCGGTTGTCTTCGTGCCCGAAACCAAGCAGATCGGCGAGTTGTTGCAGGAGCTCCAGCGCAGCCGCCAGAACCTGGCCATTGCCGTGGACGAGTTCGGCGGCGTGTCGGGCATGCTGACGCTGGAAGACCTGCTCGAAGAGATCGTCGGCGATATCCAGGACGAGTTCCAGCACGAGGAAGCGCCCTTGCAGCGCGTCGCGCCCGACGAGTTACTGGTGGCCGGCAACCTCCTGCTGCGCGAGGTCGTCGACGCGTTCGACCTGCGCGTGCGCGATTGGGATCTCGACAGCACGGTGGCCGGGCTGATCCTGGAGTTGCAGGGCCGCATCCCCGATCCCGGCGACTCTATCACCTGGCACGGTATGACCTTCACCGTGGCCGAGATGAACGGGCGGCGCATCCAGAAAGTGCGCGTCAAGCTGGATGAAGCGCCGTCCGTGCCCGCCGAGGAACCGGGCACCACGGTGGCCGCGGGCGAGTAAACCCGCCGGCGTTCTCTTGACAGCAGGCGTGCCGTTTGGTATAATACGGTCGCAAACGCGGAAGTGGCTCAGTGGTAGAGCATCTCCTTGCCAAGGAGAGGGTCGCCAGTTCGAATCTGGTCTTCCGCTCCACGCCAACGATATATACGGCCCGCCCGGAGTAGCGGATGGGCGCCGAACGCGGAAGTGGCTCAGTGGTAGAGCATCTCCTTGCCAAGGAGAGGGTCGCCAGTTCGAATCTGGTCTTCCGCTCCATTCGAGCACAAAAAGGGGAAAGCCGAGCGCTTCCCCTTTTTGTTTGGGCCGCAAGCATAGCACACACGGGGTAGAGGCATGTCGCAGCAAGAAACGGCACAGGCACTGGTTCAGGTTCTGAGCGAGCACCGCGATGACTTGATTACGATGCTGGTGGAACAGGCGCCCGCCGCGGGGTCGGGCTATGAGCAGACCCCGCCCGACGCATTGCGGCCTCGCATGGCGAGCGTGGTCGATGCCTGCATCGCCAGCCTCGCGCGCCAGGACCCCGGCTTGCTGCGCGGTTTTATGCGCGCAGCCGCCGAGCAACGCCTGCGCGAGGGCTACTCGGTCGATTCGCTGATCACGCTGGCGCTCTTCACCGAGGGCGCGCTCAGCGACACCGCGGAGATCGCCTTCGAGGCCGCGCCGGAGCGGCGCAAGGAAGCGCGCAAGCTCATCCGGGCGCTGATCGCTGCTGCCGAGGAAGTGCTCGACCCGATCGCTGCGAGCACCCCCGACGAGAGCTAGTAGCCGGCCCGCCTGATAGTGCGATGTAGGGCCGGTTTCAAACCGGCCAGCCCAGCGCGTAGGCGACAATTACTCACGGAAGGACGAGCCGGAGTGGCGGAATGGCAGACGCTGCGGTCTTAAACACCGCTGGCCGCAAGGCCGTAGGGGTTCGACTCCCCTCTCTGGCACCCTGATTTTATGGTCTCACCCCTACGCCGGAGCATCGCATGGCTGCTCCGGCTTTTACTTGTCTGCGCATCCCTGGTCATCGCGCTCCAGGCCGACCTGATCCCCAAGCTGCTGCGCTCGCTGGCCGGGTGGACCACCCCCCAGTGGCCGCCACAGGCCACCGACGCCACCCCGCTGACGCCGGGCCTGCGTCTGGAAGACGGCCTGCACGCCCTGTATACGGCCCTCACCCTCGGCCAGTCGCTGCTGCCCTGGCTGATCTGGGTCGGCGCCGCCGTGGGGCTGCTCGCCCTGGCCCGCCCGGCGCAGCCCGCCCAACAACCGCCGTCCGTGCCACCTGTTGTCCAGCCCCGCCGCCGGCTCGTCACGAACCTGCTGACCGGCGCTGGGTTGCTGGCGATCCTCGGCGTTGGATTCGCCACGCGCGCCGCCAACCTGCTGCCCGACAGCACCGGCACCTGGCCCGCGTCCAACTTCGACGAGCAGGTGTACTATACCAACGCCCGCCTGCTGGCCCAGGGCGAACTGCCCTACCGCGACCACTTCCTGGCCCACCCGCCCGGCGTCGCCTATGCACTGGCGCCCGGACTGGCCGCCGAACCGGCCTGGGGCGGGCCCGAAGTGTTCGGCGCGGCCCGCCAGTGGACACTGCTGTTCAGCCTGGCCGCCATCCCGTTAATCTTCCTGGCCGGGCGGCGGCTGGGCGGTAACGGCAGCGGACTCCTGGCCGCCGCCGCGCTGGCGCTCGATGGCCGCGTGGCCGGGGTCGCGGTGCTCGAAACCCTGGTCAATTTCTGGTCCCTGGCGGCGATAGTTTGCTATCTTTATATGCCCCGCGCTCTATCGCGCCGCCGGTATATCGCCTGGGTTCTGGCTTGCGGGATATGCTGCGCGGCGGCGCTGCTCACCAAGATCCCCGGCCTCGCCATCGCGGGGGCGTTGCCGCTGCACGCCCTGCTGCGCCGCCGCTTCGCGGTCGCCGCGGGGCTGGGCGCCGCGACGGTGGGGGCGGCCTTGCTCGGCGTGTTGCCGTTCCTGCTGCTGGCGCCCGGCGCCCTCGTGCGCCAGACCGTCTTCTTCCAGCTATTGCGGCCCCAGGAAGTGCGGCCCGGCCTCGACCAGACCTTGCGCATCGCCGCCTATCCCGAAAGCCTGCTCACTACGTTGCTCGCCGCCGTGGGGCTGGGCCTGCTGGCAGCCGCGGTCTGGTCTGCCACGCGGGCGCGCCCCGCGACCACTCATGCGGCGCGCCTCCAGGATGCCCTGGCCGGATGGATGGTCGTGCCGCTGTGGGTGCTGCCGGTGCTGGCTGTGTTCGTCTTCGGGCGGTCCTACCACGCGCCCTACTATGTGCAATGGGCCCCGCCCCTGGCCCTGCTGGCCGGGGCGATTTGCGCGCGCCCGGTGTGGCGCGCGTTGCTGCCGGGCCGGCCCCGGTGGCGCGTGCGCTTGGCCCTGGCCGGTGTGCCGCTGGCCGCCCTGGCCCTGTTGCCCATCGGCGGCACGGCCTGGACCGCCACCTTCCAGGTGCCGTCCGACACCGTCTACCTGCCCGCCGGCGCCGCCCTCCGCGCCGCCACTGGCCCGCACGATCCGGTGCTCAGCTTCGACCCCGGCTATGCCTTCGTCGCGGGCCGGCCACCAGCGGTGGTCCCAGGCGGCGGGCGTCTGGTCGATAGCGCCGGGTACATGACCTATGCCGGCCTCGGCATCGACCGGCGCCCCTATGGCGACCTGCTCAACCGCGTCCTGCGCTTCGACAAGTCGCGCAACGCGCCGGAGATCTTCCAATCAGCCCCGGCGCAGGCAGGGGCGCTCGGCGGCTTCTGGACCAGCCGGGCGGTGGTCGTGGACGGCAAAATCGGCTTGCCGCAACTGCGCGGGCAGACGCTAGCCTTGCTCGACAACCTCGCCGCCGGCAAGCAAACCGTCGAGCACGTGACCATCTACCATCTGGACCCCACCCCGCCACCGCCCCGCCCCATGGGGCCGCTGACCCTGCGCGCCCTGACCCTGGAGCCGCTCAACCCCGACGGCAGCGGCGCGGGCGCCGTGCTCATGCAGGACGATCCCACCGAGGTTGCCGTGCAGCCCGGCCAGGTACTGCAACTCGGCTGTTACTGGCAGGCCCGGCCCGGCGCCCCCGATGCCCGCATCGTCATCCGGCTGACCACGGCGACGGGCGAGTCGCTCTTGCAGATCGACCGGGCGCCCGACCAGGACCAGGCGGCCACCCACCTCTGGAACCCCGCCTTCGTCTACCCCGACCTGCACAACCTGCCCATCCCTCCAACCCTGCCGCCCGGCACCTACGGCCTGCAACTCGGCATCAACGCCCCCGCCGCTGCGTTCCCCCCGGCCACCTTACCGCTGCGTCTCATAGTCGAGCCCTAACTTATTCATCCATCATCTTGTCCTAACGGGATATGTATAACCCAATTTCCCCCTTCCCGCGCCGGGAAGGGGGCCAGGGGGTTAGGCCCGTCACCCATTCTTGCGCCCCCGCGGGCGCCTGTGCTATACTACCGCTGGCCCATCCCCGCCAGGAGACCAGGAGGAACACCGACACGCATGCCTGAATCGTCCGATAAGACCATTGAGCACCCCGCCACCGGCACCGCCGCCCGCATTACTCACCTGCGGGAACTGCGCGAAAAAGCGATGGAAGGTGGCGGCAAACGCCGCATCGACCAACAACACGCCAAGGGCAAACTGACCGCCCGCGAACGTATCGACCTCCTGCTGGACGAAGGCACCTTCACCGAACTCGACGCCTTTGTCGTCCACAGCAACAGCGACTTCGGCCTCGCCGACCAGCGCATCCTCGGCGACTCGGTCGTCACCGGCTTCGGGCGCATCGACGGGCGGCTGGTCTTCGTCTTCTCTCAGGACTTCACCGTCTTCGGCGGCTCGCTCTCGCTGGTCCACGCCGAGAAAGTCTGCAAAATCATGGACATGGCGATGAAAGCGGGCGCCCCGGTCATCGGCCTCAACGACTCGGGCGGGGCGCGCATCCAGGAAGGCGTGGACAGCCTGGGCGGCTATGCCGACATCTTCTTGCGCAACACGCTCGCCAGCGGCGTCATCCCGCAGATCTCGGCCATCCTGGGGCCGTGCGCGGGCGGCGCGGTCTACTCTCCGGCCATCACCGACTTCATCCTGATGGTCAAAGACACCAGCTACATGTTCGTCACCGGCCCCAACGTGGTCAAAACCGTCACCCACGAAGACGTGACCTTCGAGACGCTCGGCGGCGCCATGACGCACAACGCCACCAGCGGCGTGGCCCATTTCGCGCTCGACGGCGAGGAGCAGACCCTGCTGACTATCCGCCGCCTGATGTCGTTCCTGCCCTCGAACAACGTGGACGACCCGCCGCGCCTGCCGCCCAGCGACCCCGCCGACCGCATGGACGAGGAACTGAATAACATCATCCCCGACCAGCCCACGCGCGGCTACGATATGAAAGCCGTCATCGGCCATATCGTGGATAACGGCGACTTCCTCGAAGTGCAGGAGCATTTCGCGCGCAACATCGTCGTCGGCTTCGCCCGGCTCAACGGGCGCTCGGTCGGCATCGTGGCCCAGCAGCCGATGGTGCTGGCCGGCGTACTCGACATCGACTCCGCCGACAAAGCCGCCCGCTTCGTGCGCTTCTGCGACTGCTTCAACATCCCGATCATCACCTTCGTCGACGTGCCCGGCTTCCTGCCCGGCGTGTCGCAGGAACACGGCGGCATCATCCGCCACGGCGCCAAGCTGCTCTACGCCTACTGCGAGGCCACGGTGCCCAAAATCACGGTGATCACGCGCAAGGCCTACGGCGGTGCCTACGACGTTATGTCAAGCAAGCACGTGCGCGGCGACATCAACTACGCCTGGCCCACGGCGGAGATCGCCGTGATGGGCGTCGACGGCGCGGTCAACATCATCTTCAAAGACCAGATCGAGCAATCAGCCAACCCCGCCGCCACGCGCGCCCAGTTGGTCGCCGACTACCAGGCCAAGTTCGCCAACCCCTACGTGGCCGCCGGGCGTGGCTATGTGGACGACGTGATCGAGCCGCGCACCACGCGGCCCCGGCTGATCGACGCCCTCGAAATGCTTAAAACCAAGCGGGACTCCAACCCGCCCAAGAAGCACGGGAACATGCCCTTATGATCCGCATCGAAACCATCGACCACGTCCAGATCCTGGCGCCCACCGGCAGCGAGGCGGACATCCGCGCCTTCTACGGCGGCATCCTGGGCCTCGAAGAGACGGAGAAGCCGCCCGAGTTGCGCCCGCGCGGGGGCGTCTGGTACCGCGTGGGCGACGGGCGCATCTTGCTGCACATCGGCACCGAGGCCAACCCGCCCGACGCCGGGCGCCGCCACTTCGCCTTCCGCGTGGCCGATGTGGCCGCGGCCCGCCGCCACCTGGAGGACCACGGCGTCCGCACCGGCGAGGCTCCGCAGGTGGCCGGGATGCCGCGCTTCTACGGCTACGACCCCTTCGGCAACCAGATCGAGTTCATGAACTACGCCGACCCGCAGGCGGACCCGACCCATGCCCATTCGTAAGCTACTGATCGCCAACCGCGGCGAGATCGCGGTGCGCATCATTCGCGCCTGCCGCGACCTGGGTATCGCCAGCGTGGCCGTCTACTCCGACGCCGACCGCACCGCGCTACATGTGCGCCAGGCCGACGAAGCCTACCCCATCGGCCCGGCGCCCGCCCGCGACAGCTACCTGCGCGCCGACGTGATGATCGACGTGGCCCGGCGCTGCGGGGCCGACGCGATTCATCCCGGCTACGGCTTCCTGTCCGAGCGCGCCGAGTTCGCCGAAGCGTGCCGCGACGCGGGCCTCGTATTCGTCGGGCCGCCGCCCGAAGCGATCCGCCTGCTGGGCGACAAGGTCTCCGCCCGCCAGCTTGCCATCGCCAACGATGTGCCCGTGGTGCCCGGCACCGAAGCCGAGATCCGCGACCCCGCGGAAGCCGCGCGCATCGCCGAGCAGATCGGCTACCCGGTGCTGCTCAAGGCATCGGCGGGCGGCGGCGGCAAAGGCATGCGCGTGGTGCGCACCCCCGCGGACCTGGAGGACGCCATCCGCGCCGCCTCCAGCGAGGCCAGCGCCGCGTTCGGCTACGGCGGCGTCTACATCGAGAAGTACCTGGAGCACGTCCGCCACATCGAGATCCAACTGCTGGCTGACAGCCACGGCAACTGCATCCACCTGGGCGAGCGCGAATGCTCGATCCAGCGCCGCCACCAGAAACTGATCGAGGAAAGCCCCTCGCCCGTGCTCGACCCGGAGACGCGCGCCGCCATGGGCGCCGTCGCGGTGCGCGCCGCCAAAGCCGCGGGCTATGTCAACGCCGGGACCATCGAGTTCCTGTTCACGCCGGAGCGCCATTTCTACTTCCTGGAGATGAACACCCGCCTGCAAGTCGAGCACCCGGTCACGGAGCTGGTCACGGGGCTGGATCTGGTGCAGGAGCAGTTGCGCGTCGCCGCGGGCGAACCGCTGGGCTACACGCAAGACGACATCCGCTTCCACGGCCACGCCATCGAGTGCCGCGTGACGGCGGAGGACCCGGAGCACAACTTCCGCCCATCGATCGGGCGCATCCCGGCGGTCAGCGAACCGTCCGGACCGGGCGTGCGCGTGGACAGCGGCGTCTATCCCGGCGCTGAGGTCTCCATCTACTACGACCCGATGATCGCCAAGGTCATCTGCTGGGGCAGCGACCGGGCGCAGGCCATGCGCCGCATGCGCCGCGCCCTCGCCGAGTACCGCGCGGCGGGCATCCTCACCAATATTCCCTATCAGCAGGCGGTCATCGACTCGCCCGAGTTCGAGCGGGCCGAGTTCGACACCGGCTTTGTCGAGCGCTTCGGCCCCCTGGCGAGCCATACCGATCCCGACGACCGGGCGCGCGCCGCCCGGCTGGCAGCGGTGGCCGCGGCCCTGACCGCACACCAGGCGCGCGAGAAGAGCGCCGTCCACCCGGTGCACGGCGAGGCGGCCCCCACAGCCGAAGACGGCCGGCAATGGCGCGCGGTAGGCCGCCGCCTATCCTTCCACGTCTAGCAGGAGTCTGATGGAACGTTCCTACATTGTCGAAGTCGACGGCGCCGAATGGCAGATCGCCATCCGCGAAAGTCCGGAGGGCTTGCGCATCCGCATCAACGATGAGCCGGAGCAGGCGGTCGATTATATCCTCGCCCAGATTCCCGCGCTCTATTCGCTGTTGCTGAACGGCGAGAGCAGCCAGGCCCGCGTGGTGCCCTCGGCGGACGAACCGGCCATGTGGCACGTGACGCTGAGCGGCTACCATCTCGACGCGCGCGTGCAGACCGAACGCGAACGGCGCCTCAGCCGGGTCACGCTCGGCAAACAGGCGCATACCGGCGAAGTCACCATTAAAGCGCCCATGCCCGGCCTCGTCCGGGCTGTCACCGTCGGGGTAGGCGACACCGTGGAGCAAGGGCAACGGCTCGTGCTCCTGGAGGCGATGAAGATGGAAAACGAAATCCATGCCCCGCGCGCCGGCACGGTCAAGGCCGTACGCGTGACGCCGGGCGAAACGGTCGAAAACGGCCGCCCACTGGTGGTGATCGAATGACTGCCACCGATTCGCACCCTCCACCGACCGAACCTGGCCCGGACTCCGCCCGCGCCACCGAGGCCCCCGGCCAGACCGCCTGGGAACACACCGTGCTGGAACCCGCGCTGCGCCGCAACCCCGAACGCCAGGCCAGCTTTGAAACCGCTTCCGGCATCCCGCAGGAGCGGCTCTACACGCCCGCCGGCCTTCAGGCCCGCAACTTCGATTACGAGCATGACCTGGGCTACCCCGGCGCGTTCCCCTACACCCGCGGCGTGCAGCCCACCATGTACCGCGGGCGCTTCTGGACCATGCGCCAGTACGCCGGGTTCGGCACCGCCGCGGAGTCCAACGCCCGCTATCGCTACCTGCTGAGCCAGGGGCAGACCGGCCTTTCCGTCGCCTTCGACCTGCCGACCCAGATGGGCTACGATCCCGACCACCCGCTGGCCGAGGGCGAGGTCGGCAAGGTCGGCGTCTCGATTGCCTCTGTCGAAGACATGGCCCTGCTCATGGAGGGCATCCCGCTCGACCAGGTCAGCACGTCGATGACGATCAACGCCACGGCGTCGATCCTGCTGGCCTTCTACATCGCGGTGGCCCGGCGCCAGGGCGTGCCCGAGGCCAAACTCGACGGCACGGTCCAGAACGACATCCTCAAGGAGTACATCGCCCGCGGCACCTACATTTATCCGCCCGAACCCTCGCTGCGCATCGTCACCGACCTGATGGCCTACTGCGCCGGGCATGTGCCGAAGTGGAACACGATCTCGATCAGTGGCTACCACATCCGCGAGGCCGGGTCCACCGCCGTGCAGGAGGTCGCCTTCACGCTCGCCAACGCCATCGCCTACGTCGAGGCCGCGCTGGCGACCGGGCTGGCTATCGACACCTTCGCGCCGCGGCTGGCCTTCTTCTTCAACGCCCACAGCGACTTCCTGGAGGAGATCGCCAAGTTCCGCGCGGCGCGCCGGCTCTGGGCACGCCTC